>JBKJLJ010000015.1:0-3832 GCA_046597015.1 Bryobacteraceae bacterium | reverse complement strand
AAGTACGTCCTCACCCAGCCCAAGCCCTCCATGCCCCTCTACCACCTCGTCGGTGCCGTCGACCCCATCGTCGCCTCCGACATCAAGAAGCGCATCAACGACGGCCTTCCCGAAACCCTCACCGAGTGGATCAACCATTCCGGCCTCACGAACATCAAAATCAAACTAAACGGGGAAGACATGGCTTGGGATACCGACGGCGAGGACGCGGTCGGTATCCCAGGCCATATCTTCGCCGTTGAGTTTGATTTTGATGTTGGTGAGGCCGGAGTGGTTAATCCACTCGGTGAGGGTTTCGGGGAGGCCGTCGTTGATGCGCTTCTTGATGTCGGAGGCGACGATGGGGTCGACGGCACCGACGAGGTGGTAGAGGGGCATGGAGGGCTTGGGCTGGGTGAGGACGTACTTCTGGAGGTACTCGCCTTCGAAGCCTTTGCCGAGATAGTGCGACAGATCGTGACGCATGAGATCGGGGCCGTAGGTTGCGTAGGTGCTGCGTTTGAGGAGCTTGCCGAAGCCATCGGCGATGGCGGCTTCAAAGGGGCTGCAGGCGGTGAGTATGCAGAGCTTGGGGATGGGTTGGGAGATGTCGATTTCTTTGGCGGCGGCAAGCCATTGGGGCTCGATGGCATGGTTAAGATCGACGGGGTGGCCGTACTCTTTGTAATTGGCGGTGATCTTTTCGGCCTTGGCGGCGAGGGCCTTCATGGCGGCGAGGGTTTGGTCGTAGCGGAGGGTTTTGGAGGGGAAGCTCCAGACGTTGCCGAGGGGCATGGAGCCGAAGCCCTCGGCGATTTTGCCGGCGCGGGATTCAAGGGTGACGTTGACGTTGAGGATGGTGACGCGGTCGACTTCGGTGCCGCCGAACTTAATGGGGGTGCGGTAGAGGAAGTCTTCCATGGAGGTGGAGACTTCTTTGATGCGGACGTCGGTGGACATCGTTTGGGCATGAATGGCGGGGGCACCGAGGATGAGCGTGCCGAGGAACCCGCGGCGGGAAGTGGAAACCATGCGCCTATTGTATGGGAACAAAGCGGGCGGGCGTGGGGTCAGAGTGGATATGCAGATACCATGGCGATTAACGGGATTTGTGGTGCAAAGCGGCTTGGTGACAGCGGTGCTGGTGGTGCCGATGTTCTACCCGGAAGTAATTGCGGTGACGTTGCCGAAGATTGGGATTACTTTGCGAGCACCGGCACGGCAGGCGGTGAGGGTGGAGCAGGTGAGCGGGGGGACGACGTCGGCTTCGACGGCGGCCAGGCAGCCGATGGCGGCGCGGCGGTATGTGGTGCCGACGGCTTGGGATCGGCCTGCGAATACGATTGTGGATGAGCCGGGACTGTTTGTGCCGACGGTGGGGGGTGGCGGCGCGGTGGCGGAGACCATGGTTAGCGTGGTTGGTAGCGTCGGGGATTTTGGGAGCTTTCCGCCACCGGTGGTGGTGAAGCAGCCGGAATTGAAAGAGCCGGAGGTGAAGCGGATCACGGTGGGGGGGAGCGTGCAGGAGGCGCGGCTTGAGCGGCAGGTGAAGCCGGGGTATCCGGCGCTGGCGCGGCAGGCGCGGATCGCGGGCGACGTTCGGTTGGAGGCGGTAATTGGCTTGGACGGGACGGTGCAGCAATTGCGCGTGGTGAGCGGGCATCCGCTGCTGACGGGTGCGGCGCTGGAGGCGGTGCGGCAGTGGCGCTACCGAGCGACGACGCTGAACGGAAAACCGGTGGAGGTTTCGACGGTGATTTCGGTGCGGTTTCTGCTAGGCGGTGGGGCCTAGGCGGGCTCGGCGGTAGTCCATGACCTTGACGCAGGCGAAGAGTACGGCGAAGAGGACGAGCATGATGCCGGCGATGTTCCAGGCGTGGCTTTTGAGGTAGTCGGCGGCTCCGTGACCGAGTTGGCTGCCGAGGTAGGCGAGCGTGAAGTAGCGCGGGATGCGGGCGGCGAGGACGGTGAGGAAGAAGGCCTGGGGCGGGACGCCGAGAGCGCCGGCGGAGACGACGAAGAGCTTCATCGGCATGGGGATGGGGGAGATGGCGCTGATGAAGACGGTGAGCAAGCCGTAGTGCTGGAACCACTCGCGAAGCTTGCGGCCGCGTTCGCCGACAGTATGTTTTTCGAGATATTTTTCTCCGCCTTTGCGGGCAAGAAAGAAGAGGAACATGCTGCCGGCGACGGAGCCGACGATGGCGAAGGCGGCGGCGAGATAGGCGGTGCCGGGGGAGTTCGCGGCGAGGACCATGAGCAGCGCGTCGACGGCGGCGGGGATGGGTACGCCGGCCGAATCGAGTGCGGCGAGAAGGAGGAGACCGGGAGGGCCCCAGGCGACGAGGGTGGCGACGAAATTCTTCAAGCTTCCAGTTTAGCGAGCATCGGTAAGAGTTCGGCTTCGGAGAGAACTTTAATGCCGAGTTGGGTGGCTTTTTCGAGCTTGGAGCCGGCTTCCTCGCCGGCAACGAGGTAGCTGGTTTTCTTGCTGACCGAGCCGGAGACCTTACCGCCGGCTGCTTCGATCCTTTCCTTTGCCTCCTCGCGAGAGAGGCTGGGGAGGGTGCCGGTGAGGACGAAGGTGAGGCCTGCAAGGGGTCCGCCGGAGCGGTCGATTTTCTGATGGGTGAAGACGAGGCCGGCGGCGCGGAGGCGTTCGACGACGGCCCAGTTACGTTCCTCGGCGAACCAGCGGCGGATGCTTTGGGCGATCTTTGGGCCGACCTCCTCGGCTTGTTGGAGTTGGGCTTCGTCGGCTTGATGGAGAGCATCGAGGGAGCCGAAGTGCTCGGCGAGAAACTGGCCGGTGCGTTCGCCGACGAAGGGGATGCCGAGGCCGTTGATGACGCGGGGGAGGGGGAGGGTTTTGGAACGGGCGATGCCGGCGAGGACGCGTTCGGCGGATTTGGTTCCCATGCGTTCGAGGCCGGAGAGTTGTTCGAGCGTGAGGTCGTAGAGGTCGGCGACGGAGTGGACGAGGCCGGCGTTGACGAGTTGTTCGACGAGGACGTCGCCGAGGCCGGCGATGTCGAGGAGGGGGCGGGCGGCGAAGTGGGCGATGGATTCTTTGAGGCGGGCGGGGCAACTGGAGTTCAGGCACCGGGAGACGACTTCGCCTTCGGGCCGGGAGACGGAGCTGCCGCAGACGGGGCATGCGGAGGGCATGACGAAAGGGACGCGGGGGTCGCCTTGACGGACGACGCGGAGGACTTTGGGGATGACGTCGCCGGAGCGTTCGATGACGACGGTGTCTCCGGCGGCGACGCCGAGGCGGGCGATTTCATCCTCGTTGTGGAGGGTGGAGCGGCTGACGATGACCCCGCTGACGGGGACGGGGCGGAGGTGGGCGACGGGGGTCAGCGCGCCGGTGCGGCCGACTTGGATATCGATCTTCTCGATGATGGTTTCGGCTTGGCGGGCGGGGTATTTGAAGGCGATGGCCCAGCGGGGGAACTTGGCGGTCCAGCCGAGCTTCTGTTGCTGGGGGATGGAATCGACTTTGGCGACGACGCCATCGATTTCAAAGGGGAGGCGTTCGCGTTCGGCTTCGAAGCGTTGGCAGAAGGCGATGAGGTCTTCGACGGTGGCGCAGAGTTGGCGGGCGGGGTTGACCTTGAAGCCCATGGCAGAGAGTTCTTCAAGGGACTGCCAATGGGAGGGGCAGGCGGGGGCGCCGTCGGCAAGGAGGAAGTAGGCGTAGTAGTCGAGTTGGCGCCCGGCGGTGATGGTGGGGTCGAGGACTCGGAGAGAGCCGGCGGAGGAGTTGCGGGGGTTGGCGTAGCGGGGGAGGCCTTCCTGCTCGCGGTCGGCGTTGAGCTTTTGAAAGGCGGCGTTGGGCATGACGTGCCAG
>JBKJLJ010000347.1:0-11820 GCA_046597015.1 Bryobacteraceae bacterium | reverse complement strand
TCTACGCGAAAATATTTTTCTGCCATCATAAGTGTTGCAATATAATGACTTAACATCGGGATTTCGCCTTTAGAAGACCTCCCAACCCCGGATTTCAGCATCCCGTACGACTACCCTATGCAAATTGGTACTTCCATTTCTCAGGCTTTACCCTACACTGGGAATGGAGTTTATTGATTGGCATCCGCTAAGTGTATTCCCGCCCCAACGTTTAGTGCCCGTGAAGTGGCCCGTGTCCTGCTTGTGGACGACGACCCCACAGCGCGCATAATCCTCCGGACCGTTTTGCGAGCGGGCGGATATGGAGTGGACACCGCCGCCACCGCCGCCGAAGCAATCGGCATGCTCGACGCCGAGGAGTACTCTCTTGTCCTGAGCGACCTGAGTATGGAATCCCCGGAAGCGGGTCTCCAAGTCATCTCCCACGCCCGTATGATGGACTACCGCCCCGCCACCGCGCTCATCACCTCTTGGCGAGAACAGTATTCCGCTGCCCGCGCCGCTGGAACCCTCCTCATCGAACCCGAAAACGTGCCCGAACTCCTCGAGCAGGTAGCGGATATGATCGGTGAACGAGCTTCCCGGCGTCTTGTTCACCAAATGCGCAGCCGCAACTAGCGCTCACTGTCGAGCATCGCCATCTGGTGTGCGCCGTGACGCCGCCCTCCGCCAACTTCCCCCCGTTGGGCCGCCATCTCCCCCGGCACCGGGACCACCCCCTAATTCCCCTGCTGAAACTGCGGCAATGCCGCCGCAAGTCCCCCGTCGAGGCCGGCTTCGAACGGCCCAAAGCCCCGTGACCGCACCCCAAACGCCGTCATCCCAATCCCTAACTCTGCTGCCGTCGGTCGCGTCTCCAGCAGCGACTCCCCGGCGCCCGGCGCCGCCTGAATCCTCGCCGCGCTTTCGCCCGCCACCGCACCGCTACGACCAATCTTCCGCCCAACGCTAGTCGCTATCGCGTAACCGCGGGTAGAACTGCACGAACGTATTGTCCACGGTTCCATGCTTAGCATGGCAATCATGGCAAGCCGCTTTGGGAAACGCCTTCGCTTGGGCGAGCGGCTTGCCGTTTGCGAAGAACGTGTAATAAGCCCAAACCTCATCCACCGCGCGTCGATCCTTGACGGCTACTTCAATCCCGATATATTTGCCCTCAAAACTCCCGGTCTTGGCGGGTTCAGCCTGCGTGCCTGCTTCGTAGATCTCCATCACCAGCATGGTCTTGTCGGGAAACCGGCCGGTGGCCTTATAAGCGCGAAACGCTTCCGGAGTAATGTAGATATTCTTGAATTGTTTCGTATCAGTCGGCTTCGCCTCGGAATAGCCGATGCCCAGATTCGACCCCACAAAGACCCAGTCGCGATAGCCCTGCGGAATCTTCATCACGGCTTTGGAGACATATTGCGGTTCCGCGGCATAGAGTGCCGCGGCGACCATCAGGCAAGATAGAAATCGCATTTCGATATTCTAGCGCCGTCTGTGGGCTCTCAACCAGCTCGATACGTTTCGAATAGATAGAATAGTGGCCACATGTATCGTCCCCCGCGTTCTGGCCCTACGCTCCGTTCTCTAGTGTTCCTTTTTGCGTCCACCCTTCTGAGTCAGGGGGCCGTCGTCTTGCCCGACGGGCCAGGCAAAGCCGAAACTCAAAAACTGTGCAGCCGTTGCCACTCGATGGATCAAACCGTCTCCCTGCGGCAAGGTCCGGCCGGATGGACCGAGACCCTCACCAAAATGGTGAACCTGGGCGCTACAGGCAACGACAGCGATCTTCAAACCGTGCTCCAGTACCTGGTGAAACACTACGGCCCGAAAGACGGCACGGTGCCGGACCCATCAGCATCCGTGGCGGGCACCGCCCTGGCCGCGGCGACGGACACCCCACGGATACCCGCCCAACGCACCCCGGCCGCCCCTTGGCCCCTCGACGGAACTACGATCGACCCGGCAAAAGAGTGGCGGACCTATGGACACGACGGGGGCGGCACGCGATTCTCCCCCCTGCGGCAGATCACCCCGGGCAACGTGAAAAAACTCAAGGTGGCATGGGTTCACCACATGAAGCCGGAAGGCTTTACAGCCTCGGCACCGCGGCCTGCCCGGTCGCCGGCGGGGCCCGTGGGCGACGAGCCCGAGGTGGCCGCGCCGCGAGGCCGGGGACCACAGTTTGGCTCCGGGATGCGGCCGAGCCAAGTGACCCCTTTGGTGATCCGGGGCGTGATGTACATCACGACTCCATATTCCCGGGTGACGGCCCTCGACCCAGTGACGGGGCAAGAGTTTTGGTCGTTTGCATTGCCGTCCGGCCTACCGTCGACGCGCGGACTGGAGTACTGGCCAGGCGCAGGGAAAACCCCCGCGCAGCTGGTCTTCGGGTCAAGCGACGGCAAGCTGTACTCAATTGACGCCCGGACAGGGAAACCGAATCGAGGGTTCGGCGATAACGGCGTAATTAACCTGAACACCGAAGACATCATGCGCGGCTTGCCGGGACGCAATATGCTCACTTCGCCGCCGACCGTTTATAAGAACCTGGTAATTTCCGGCGGGACGACGCAGGAAAATCCGCCGCTGGGTCCAGCGGGAGACGTGCGGGCCTGGGATATGCAGACCGGGAAGCTGGTTTGGAAGTTCCGTTCGATTCCGGAAAAGGGCGAGAAGTACAACGACACCTGGGCGGGGGAGAGTTGGAGGAACCGCACCGGCGTGAACGTCTGGGGCTTCCTGACGGTGGACGAGAAGCGGGGAATCGTGTACATGCCGTTCGGCGCGCCCTCGGTGGACCAGTACGGCGGGGACCGGGCGGGCGACAACCTGTTCGGCACTAGCCTTGTGGCGGCGGATGCGAAGACAGGTAAGTATCTGTGGCACTTCCAGGTGGTGCATCACGATATCTGGGACGCCGATATGACCGGCGCGCCGCTACTTCTGGATGTCAAGCAGGGAGGAAAAGTGATTCCTGCGGTGGCGGCAGTGAACAAGCTGGGTCTCGTGTTTCTGCTCAACCGGGTGACGGGGAAGCCGATCTACGGCGTCGAAGAGCGGCCAGTGCCCCAGAGCGAGGTGCCGCTCGAGCGGACGGCAAAGACGCAGCCATTTCCCGTGAAGCCGGCGCCGCTCGCGCGGATGCAATTCGAGATGAAGGACGTAGCCACGGTGACCCCGGAGATTGAAGCGGCATGCCGGGAGTTTCTGAGGGGCATGGCGGTGGGCGGGCCGTTCCTGCCCGTGACGTATAACCGGCTGCGGGTGCAGTTTCCGGGCAACCATGGCGGGGTCAACTGGGGCGGCACTTCGTTTGATCCGCAGTTGGGTTATCTGTTTGCGAACGTGAACGAGTTGGGGCAGGTGTCCGGGTTACAGGATCATGACCCGAAGAAGGGTCCGGCACTCGGGAGCGGGCAGGGGAATCGGGTGGATCCGACCGGGCCCTATGAAGGGTTTCCCGGCGGGGGTGGCAGGTTCAGCGTGAAGGGCCCGACCTCGCAGCAGTATCCGTGCCAGCAGCCACCGTGGGGGCAGTTGGCGGCGGTGGATGTGAATTCGGGCGAGATCGCCTGGCGGGTCCCTCTTGGGGTGACAGACAGTTTGCCGGAGGGAAAGCAGAATACCGGGCGGCCCGGGAATGGGGGGACAATTGCGACGGCCGGCGGGCTGGTGTTTGTGGGGGCGACGGACGACGCGCGGTTTCGGGCGTTTGATTCTAAGACCGGGAAGGAGCTCTGGACGGTGAAATTGAAGGGAGCGGCCGAGGCGACGCCCATGACGTTTGAGGGAAGGGACGGGAAGCAGTACGTGGTGATTACGGCGACGGGGGGAGGGTTTTTCAATAATGCTGTGACGGATGACGCGGTGATTGCGTATGCGCTAGACGGCCAGTAAAAGCTGGAGGGGCAGTAGGAGTTGGGCGGGGATTCCGTCCCCCAAGAAACCTCCGATCAGCTAAACTCGACAGTACCCTCCCGTGTCCCTCTCCCCTGGCGATCGGCTCGGCCCCTACGAAATCATCGGCCCTTTAGGAGCCGGCGGCATGGGCGAAGTCTTCCGCGCCCGCGACACCAAACTCAATCGCGATGTCGCCATCAAAGTCCTCCCCGCCGCCCTCTCCGCCGATCCCGATTATCTCGCCCGTTTCCAACGTGAAGCCCAAGCCCTCGCCGCCCTCCACCATCCCAACATCGCCTCCATCTTCGGCCTCGAGCAAAACTCCATTGTCATGGAACTCGTCGAAGGCCAAACCCTCAAAGGCCCCCTGCCCCTACCCGATGCGCTCCACCTCGCCCGGCAGATCGCCGAAGCTCTCGAAGCCGCCCACGAAAAGGGCATCATCCATCGGGATCTCAAACCCGGCAACATCATCGTCACCCCGGATAACGTCGTCAAGGTCCTCGACTTCGGCCTCGCCAAAACCGCCGAGAAATCCGCCGCTCCCCCCACCGCCGATTCTCCTACGCTCAGCATGCGCTCGACCGAAGCCGGTCTTATCCTCGGCACCGCCGGCTATATGAGCCCTGAACAAGCGTCCGGTAAGCCGGTCGACCGTCGCGCGGATATCTGGAGCTTTGGCGTGGTCCTCCACGAGTTGCTCACCGGCAAGCGTCTCTTCGACGGCGAAACGATCTCCCATACCCTCGCCGACGTCCTCCGCACCCCAGTCGATTTCGATTCCCTCCCACCAGCAACCCCGCCTGTCATCCGCCACCTGCTGAAGCGCTGCCTCGACCGCGACGTCAAAGCCCGCCTCCGCGATATCGGCGAGGCCCGCGTGGCCATCCAAAGCTATCTCGCCAACCCCGTCGAAGAAGCCAAGGCCCCGCCGGCCCGCACTTCGGCGTGGCCGTTGGTCGCCGCAGTCGTCCTCGGCCTTGGAACAGCAACGCTCGCCTTTCTCTACATCACCCCGGCCCCTCTCCCCCTCGCCGTAGTCAACACAACCCTCCTCCCTCCCGAAGGAACGGAGTTCGACTTCAACGCGCCCTACGGCGTGCCCGCCATCTCCCCCGACGGTACCCGCATCGTTTTTGCCGCCAAGACCAAGGACAGCAAATCCCAACTGTGGCTCCGGCGCCTCGACTCCGCCACCGCCCAGCCCTTACCCGATACCGAAAGCGCCGCCACCCCGTTCTGGTCTCCTGATAGCCAATGGATCGCCTACGGTCAGGAACACAAACTGAAGAAGATCGACATCCGAGGCGGCGCAGCGGTTGCGATTACGGATCTTCCCAATGCCCTTCGCGGTGGAAGTTGGAACGCCACGGGCACCATCCTGTTTGCCGTCAACAGCGGACAGTCACTTTGGCAAGTCGCCGCCTCGGGTGGCAAGGCCTCCGTGGTCAACGACCAGGCCGGAGCTCATCGGCACCCCTGGTTCCTACCCGACGGCCGCCACTATATCTTCATGGGCCGCAACGTCGGAAATAGCAACCCGGTAATGGTTGCTTCCCTTGATGAACCAGGGAAGCCGAGCCAATTGGTAACCCAAGCGAGCAGCCCCGCCAGCTACGCCCAGGGGCACCTGATCTATCTTCTCGATGACACCCTGGTGGCACAACCGTTCGATCCGAAGCGTCTGGAGACCACCGGCGATCCGCTCCAACTAGCCGGCGGAGTTCCCACCTACACCTCCGCGTCTCGCATCACCGCCACCGCAGTCTCCCCCCACGGCCTGTTGCTGCACCAGGGAGGGGCCCCGCTTGGACGGTCCCGCCTGGTGTGGAAGGACCGCCAAGGAAAAGCCCTGGCGACCTTGGGAGAAATCGCCGGCGAGATTCGCGGGGTCGCCCTCTCGCCAGACTCCAAACGAGTCGCCGTCCACATACGCGATCGCTCCGACAACGAGGACCTCTGGATCTTCGATGATGCCCGTGGACTCCCCACCCGCTTCACCTTCGACCCCAAACGCGATCGCGAAGAAGTCTGGTCGCCCGACGGCGCCATGATCTACTTCACGAGCAATCGAAAGGGCCCCTTCCAGGATCTTTATCGCAAAGCCTCGAACGGCACCGGCACCGAAGAACTGATCTTTGCCAACGGCACGAATTTGGTGGCGAATAGCGTATCGCCCGATGGCAATTGGCTGCTGTTTACCACTCATCCGGGGTCCACCTTTAGGCAGGACTTGATGGCTCTACCCCTCGCAGGGATCGCTCCCGGAAAGCCCGAACTGCGCAAGGTTGCTGCCGGTGAATTCAACGAGGCATCCGGGCAGTTTTCGCCGGATGGGCAATGGGTCGCTTATGTATCCAGTGAAGCTTCGGTCGATACCTCGCGCTCTAGCGTCTTTATCCAGCCTTTCTCTAGCACCGGCGGCGGAAAGAAACAGATTTCCGCCGGGTCCAACGGAGCCGACGACGCCCGTTACTGCCGTTGGCGACGGGATGGCAAAGAGATCTTCTTCGCCACCCGAAGCGGAAATCTGATGGCCGCCGAAGTCTCCCTTCGCAATGGGAACATCGAGGTCGGCAAGGTACAAAAACTGTTTGACGGGCTCATCATGGACCGCTACATCACTTGGGACGTTTCGGCCGACGGCCAGCGCGTCCTCGTCGTCGACGACGGCACCCGGGCCGCGCGCCCGCTCACTCTCGTGCAAAACTGGGCCGCAAGCCTCAAAAAATAATCGCCCTGACGAGTAGGCTGGAGCGCAGCTCTTCATTCCCAATCCGGCATTATCACCACCATCGCCGACACTTCCCGCGGCACTTCCCGTCACAACCGACCCGCCACCCTCCGCAAATTATGCGACCTCGCCCGCTTCGCAACCAATGCATCCACCGCAGGGCCCAACTGCACCCTCACCGCGAAGCTCTAAGGCCCGCCCCAAGCCCTCCTCCCCAACCCGACTGAGCGCACCACCCGCCGATGTTACGCAATTACCCGGACGTAAAGTTCGCGCATGGCGGCTACACTGAGTTGTTCGGCGCGGAGCCCTGCTTCCGGCAGCGCATCGATGAGGTCGTGCCCGTAAAAGGGAGCGAGATTATTGCGCAGCGTTTTTCTTTTTTGAGCGAAGCAGCGAGCGGCGAATTGTAGAAACGCCTCGGCGTCCGGGGCGTCAGGCCGCAGGGTAAGCCGGATCACGGCGCTGTCAACCTTGGGAGGCGGCCGGAACATGCCGGGCTTCACCTGGAAGAGAAACTCGGGGCTACTGTAAGTTTGCGAAGAGACGGTGAGGTAGCCATAGTCACGGGAGTTCGGCGAGGCCGTGATGCGTTCGGCGACCTCTTTCTGGACGAGGAGCACGGCCTCCCGAAGCGCGGCGCGGGCGCGAAAGATTCGTTCGAGAATCGGCGAGGTGATGTAATACGGCAGGTTCCCGGCGAGTACCGCCGGCCCCCATTGGCCAAGATCGACGCTGAGCACGTCGGCTTCGACGATGGTGAGGCAGGGGTGGTCGGGAAAACGATCCCGCAGAACGGCTATCATGGCCGGATCGATTTCAATGGCGATGACTTCAGCGCCGGTGGCGAGAAGGTGGTGGGTCAACGCACCCTTGCCCGGACCCACCTCGACGATGCGGCCCGGTTGCGAACGAGACACCGCGGCGGCAATCCGAGCGACCATGGGTTCGCTCTGTAAAAAATGCTGGCCGAGCTTCTGTCCCAACTAACCCTTGACTTCCACTTGGCTACGGCGAATGGTGATCCGCAGTTTACCGGAGGTACGTTGGCCGAAGAATTCGGCGGGCTTGAAGCGCATGAACAGCAGATTATTTTCAATGTTGCGGCGGAGCTTCAAGTCGTGGAGCAGAGCGGTCTCGGAAGCCGGGATGGAGTAGTCGAGCATCCGACCCTGATCGTCCACGATCAGGTCGAGCGTAACATGGTCCGTCCGAACGCCGAACGGGCCGAGATCGCTGAGTTCCGCGCTTTGGTACCAGGATGGCGGAGGATCATCATTGGCGAGCACGGGCGGGGCAAGCGTAGGCAGCAGCACCGCGAAAAGGACAAAAGCCGTGGCCAAGCCACCGCACATGGGCAGCGCGATCGGCCGCCAAATGTTGGTATTCCAGAGGTAAAGGCGATCTCGCCAGCGAAGCCGGGCGGCCCGTTGGGCGTAATGCTTGGAGGCCGCGACGCGAAGTGAAACGGCAAGATTGACGGGTACCGCGCGCTGCGGCAGAGCGTGAACCGTCCGGCGAAGGTGGACCATTTCGTCGAGGTGGACCGTGCAATCGGGGCAGGTGCCAAGGTGGCGAGCGATCTCACGCGCGTTCGCTTCGGTACAAGCTCGATCGAGGTATTCAGCGCTATGAGACCGCGCCGCCTTGCACTCTGTTCGGGTCGGTCGATTTTCGTTGCTGTTCATTTCACGATCTCCTGCATCCAGCCCAAGTTACTCTGCGTGGAACGTTGTTCGGCTTGGCCAAGGAGGACGCGACGGAGAGCCTCGCGCCCTCGTAAAATGCGTGACTTGACGGTGCCGAGGGAGATTTGCATGACCTCGGCAATTTCTTCGTAGCTCAGTTCTTCCAGATCCCGGAGAACGACAGCGGCACGGAAGTCGGGGTTGATACTGCGTAACCCGTCTTCGATGAGTTGATGACGCTCTTCGTTGAGCGCGAGCTCGTAGGGGTCGCGAGCAGGGTCGGAGATGGACTCGATCCAACTGCGAGAGCCCTCTTCATCCGTCTCGAGTCCGACTTCCTGCTTGCGGTGGCGGCTAAACCAACGGCGATGATTATAAGCCTCGTTTAAGGCGATCCGATAGACCCAAGTCTTCAGGCTGCTTTGCCCTCGAAACGCTTCGATGTTCCGGAAGACTTTCAAGAACACTTCCTGGACGGCGTCCGAGGCGTCAGCGGGGTCGGCCAATAACCGGTAAACGAGGTTGTAAACCGGCTGTTGAAACCGGGCGAGCAGCACTTCGTAGGCGCTCTCCTGGTTTGCTTTCAGCTCGGCGATGAGCCGCGAGTCTTCTTCGTAACAGTCGGACGGCCGCGCCGGAAGCGCCGCGTCTTCGTAGCCGAACCCGATAATGGAGTCTGCCATAACCGACTTCCTTTCCCTGAATCCAAATTCTACTGCACTATTTGACGCCATGGTGAGAGAAAAGTTCCCGTGGCTATTCCACCCGGTAATTCGGGGCTTCCTTAGTAATGATTACGTCGTGAACGTGGCTTTCCCGCAGACCGGCCGAGGAGATGCGCAGGAAGCGGGCCCGTTCCTGCAATTCCGGGATCGTCGCGCAACCCGTATAGCCCATGCCGCTGCGGAGACCACCCACCAACTGGAAGACGAGTTCGGCGATGGGCCCTTTATGCGGCACGCGCCCTTCAATCCCTTCCGGAACCATTTTATCGCTGCGGGCCTGGCCGTAGCGATCCGCGGTGGACCCTTCGCTCATCGCGCCGAGCGAGCCCATGCCCCGGTAGGTTTTGAAGCTGCGGCCTTGGAACAGAATCGTCTCGCCGGGGCTCTCATCGGTACCGGCCAACAGGCTTCCGATCATCACGCAGTCGGCGCCGGCCGCGATGGCTTTTGTGACGTCGCCCGAGTACTTAATTCCGCCGTCGGAGATCAGCGGGACGCCCGCGTCCCGGGTGGCCTTGGCACATTCAGCGATCGCCGTGATCTGCGGGACGCCGGCACCGGAGACGACGCGGGTAGTACAGATCGAGCCTGGTCCAATCCCGACCTTAATGCCATCGGCACCCAACCGGATCAGGTCCCGCGCGCCTTCGAAAGTGCCGACATTGCCGGCGAGGAGATCGACGTCGGGAAAGGCGTTCTTGACGGCTTTGACGGCGTCCATGACGCCTTGCGAGTGGCCATGGGCCGAGTCGATGGCGATGACGTCGACTTTACGGCGAACCAGTTCCTGAGCGCGTTCCAGGAAGTCGCCGGTGGACCCGATGGCGGCACCGACGCGGAGCCGGCCTTGGGAGTCCTTGGCAGCGTTGGGATACTTCAACTTCTTTTGAATGTCTTTAACGGTGATCAGCCCCTTCAGCGTGTAATGGTCATCGACGACGAGGAGTTTTTCCACGCGGTGCTTGTGCAGGATGCTTTCAGCGTCTTCGAGGGTGGTGCCGACGGGCACGGTGATCAGGCGGTCGCGCCCCTGCGTCATCCGGGAGGAGACGGGGAGATGAAAATTCGTTTCGAAACGCAGGTCGCGATTGGTGAGAATGCCGACCAGGTGCCCTTCGACGGTGGTCACGGGGACACCGGAAATGCGGAACTGCTTCATGAGTTCGAGGGCGTCGGTGATGGGTTGGTCGGGGCGGATGGTGACTGGGTCGACGATCATCCCACTCTCAGAGCGTTTGACGCGGTCCACCTCTTCCACCTGCCGTTCCAGGGTCATGTTGCGGTGGATGATGCCGATGCCGCCCTGCTGGGCGAGGGCGATGGCGAGGTGCGCCTCGGTGACCGTATCCATGGCTGCGCTGACGATGGGGATTTGCAGCGGAATGCGGCGGGTGAGCGTGGTCCGGGTGTCGGCCTGCCCGGGCAAAACGGTGCTGTGGGCGGGCTGCAGAAGAACGTCGTCGAAGGTCAAGCCTTCCTGAATCTGATCGGGAATCATGTAACCACCCAGGATAGCTGGTAAACTGGGCCTTTATGTTAGCAGCTACCCAATTGCGCGCTGGAATGGTAGTGAAGTTCAACAACGAACTGCACACGGTTTTCAGCATGGTGCACCGTACCCCAGGGAATTTGCGTGGATTTGTGCAGGTAAAAATGCGCAATCTGCGGAACGGTTCTCAAATTGAACACCGCTTTGCATCGGAGGACAAGATTGAAAAAATCGCCCTCGACGAGCAGGAGATGGAGTACCTGTACGAGGATGGCGACTCGTACTACTTCATGAACATCGAGAATTACGAACAGTTTGGGTTTTCAGCGGATACTCTAGGCGATGCCGTGAAATATCTCACTCCCAATCTGAAGATCAAGATCGAGTTCTACGAGGGACGGGCAGTGGGCGTCGACTTGCCGGCTTCGGTGGCGATGAAAATTCTTGAAGTAGAGCCGGGGTTAAAGGGCGCTACAGTATCCAACGTCGGAAAGCCGGCCAAGATGGAAACGGGGCTGATTGTTCAGGTACCGGCGTTCATTAACGAAGGCGAAGTGATCATGGTTTCAACGACCGACGGGTCCTACCAGCAGCGCGCTTAATAGCGCGGGCTCTTCGTGCGGGAACACCGTACGGAGATCGATCAGCAGTTGGCCCTTTTCGACACGGGCAATTATCGGCGGCTCGCCTAGGCGAAGCCGCCGTTCCATTTCCGGTTGGGGAATGGCGAGCAGAAAAGTCGGGAGCGACTGATCAGGGGTGCTGCCCCCCCCAATAACCGATTGCCCTTCGATGATCTGGGCCGGAAACGGGAGTTCGGCGAGCAGACGTTCGGCGCGGGCGCGGATTGCGGCCGGGGTTTGACGAATCATGGCGAGGGCCGGGAGTTGGTCCCATTTTTCAAGAGCGAGGGCGCGGAGACAGGTTTCAAGCGCCTGGGTGACGAGCTTATCGAGGCGCATGGCGCGAAACATCGGGTTGCGGCGGATGCGTTCAATGGTGTCCTTGTGCCCGGCAATGAGCCCGGCTTGGGGGCCGCCGAGGAGTTTATCACCCGAGAAGGAGACCACGGCAACCCCAGCTTCGAGCGAATCCTGCACCAGCGGTTCGTCGATGCCGAAGCGCTTCAGATCGACGAGGCAACCGGAGCCGAGGTCTTCGTAGACCGGAATGCCCAAGCGGCAAAGATCTCGCAGAGCGGGCTTGCCAGTGAAGCCGCTGATGTGGAAATTCGAGGGGTGAACGCGGAGGATTAGCGCCGTACGCTCAGTGATGGCGGCTTGGTAATCGTCGATG
>JBKJLJ010001002.1:0-3590 GCA_046597015.1 Bryobacteraceae bacterium | reverse complement strand
GGAAAAAACTTTGGTCCGGCCCTGCCTTGGCGCTGCGCGAATTACGCCTTTGCTACCCCGATACCAGATGCGCTGTCGACGTGATCCGCGGGCCGCTTCCCCATCTCCGAGTACTGGCCCTCTGCGGCGAAATAGGGGACGAATTCTTGCAGGAACTCGCAGGCGTCAGCCTTCCGGCCCTGGAGGATCTGGAGGTTCGGAAAACCAACATCACTCCGGAGGCCATGCGGGCATTTGCGCTCTCGAAACGGCCAGGCCTTTCCGCGCTCAAGCGACTCGGGATCGCCTTTGGCAGCGACCGTCGCGAAGATTATACGGACTGGAACGGAGCTCTTGTTGGCTGGGGCTACGAACCCATGACCGATCTGGAATTGAAGTACGACATTCTTTCCGGCAGTGGCCTCGACTTGCTGCCAACAATTGATGGCTGGCCCCAATAGCACGTTTGTTTCTCGATCCGTCCACCGGCGGGAACCGCCAGAACTCCCCGAAGAGACAGCGGGTTTTGGCCGAAAAGTCCCGTGAAATCGGTCCCCTTGGGCCCGTTCGAGCATTCCCATTGGGCTTGCGGCTTCAACGCTAGGAGACGAGCGGACGCGTGAAGTCTCGCCGGAAACAATGGATAATTTCACCGGCCGAATCCCAGGAGCCTTCCGACGGGTTGAAATATAATTCCGCGTCCGTCAGCCGGCAATCTGCATCGAAAAGGAAGCAAAATCCGTCGGTGATTCCGGGATCCACGCTCCTCACAACTTCAAATCGAATGAAGATATCCCCCATCCATCGCTCGCTGTGAACAGAAAGCATCCGACACTGCCTGATGGCTTTGTCGAATTCCCCGGCGCTGAGGGGAGACACGTCTTCTTCGACCGCGATCCGCACGACCTGTTTGTCTCCGCCTCGGGGCCCGCGCACCGTTACGCCGCGCAGGAGTTCTACCACTCTCATCTCCAGCAAAGCACGTCTCGCCGAGTTAAAGGCGCGAGCATCGACCTCGACATACCTACGGATTTGGAGGAATGATTCATGCCCAAGCGGAACGCGGCAATAACCCACGCGGGCACTCAATGGGTCCAGCCCAATAGGCGGAGTCTCAGCGAAGAGGAACGGGCCGGAATTCCCTCGTCTGAAAGAGCAAGAAGGGGTGTTTCGGATCACCCTCCGGGGCACACCATGCTTCTCGATCAGTTTCGAAAAAACTTTGTATTCCGCGATCATTTTGGGGAGGAACCAGGAATGAGACTGGGCCGCTCAAGGATATCTCAACGCCACTGGGCCACGGCAGTATCATCACCGTGCGCCGGCCGCAAGCGCCAATCCGCCTAAAGACATCCGCCCAACGACATCCGCTTCATGACAGCCCCCTACCGCCATCGGCTCCGATGGGCCGGAATGTCACCCTGGCCGGCAGGCACTTGCGCATTCGGATAAAATTCCACCATGGACTGGAGCGTGCTGACGGACCCTGACGCCAACCTCGGCGACGAGGCGAATGCCGAACTGGGCAAGCTGAGTGGCGGCGCCCGCTCGGAATTGCTGCAAGAACTCGGCACGATCGTAATAAAAAATCTGGAGAAGACGATCCACCCGTGGTTCTCGAGTGGCATGCACGATTGGGCCGAAGTCGACGTTTACGCAGCCGAGATGCGGGAGAGTGTACTTGTCTTGCACTTCATTGCCGACCATTACAACTACAATTTCGCGCAGTCGGGCTCGGACTGGGCGGACCACTACGTCTTCGTCGGGGAAGCACACCTGGCAAGCGGCAAGCGGCAGCAGGAGACGTTCGCGCTCGAACGCCACGTTCATCTGACCGAGCGGGCGCACCACGACTACGACTCGCGCGCGATCATCGGCACGGTGCGCGCGGAGATGCGCGGCAGGCTGCTTGAGGCCCCTTCCTGAAACCGACGCCGCCCCCGCCTTGGCTAAGGAATCGACGTGGCGGGCCACAGCCACAACGTTACACAGATGGAAATCCTTGTCGAGCGTCGCAATGCGGAGGCGGCGGAGAGGAATCCATTTTCGTCATGAATTGGGTCGCTTTGCGGGTGTGGGAGTTTGGACCCCAACGTGCAAAGGGGAAGGTCATGACGATCAAATTGATTCTACTCGTAGCAATGACAGGCATGTTGTTCAGCTGCCAATCGGAAAGGAAGACGGCCGTGGAAAGGCGTACGGATTCAGTGGAGGAGGGGGCCGATAGGGCGGCGAGAGCGTTACGGGAAGAGGCGGCGGAGGCGAAGGCAACTCTGGCGAAGCGGTTGGATCAACTGGATGCCGAGATCGACAGCTTGGAGGCGAGAGCGAAGAAAGCGACGGCGAAGAATAGAGCTAGGTTGAATAACGAGGCCAAGGAAATGCGCGCGGAAGCGACGAGGCTCCGCGGGCGCATGTCCACTTGGGATGATAAGATGACGGCGGCGTGGCGGACAACGAAGAGCGAAGTAGAAGACGGTGTGAAAAAGACGGAGTCGGCGATGAAGAGGTTAGTCGACGATATCAAGGATTGACCGCCCATGGTCATTTGAGGGCGAATAGTGGACGCCAAGGTGGAGGAGTTTCACGTACCGTGAAACGCACTTCCAGTTTCCAATATGGCAAGCCTCGAATACCCGATCCCCCTTTCCACCAATTTTCCCGTTAAGCTAGCGGCCGATATGGTTCGGGCGTCAAAGGACCGGTTGGTTACTCATGACGCGGACGATTGCCGGCTTAAGACTCCAGCGCGTACTTGTTGAGATGCTGGCAAGTTGAGCGCCGACTCTCGCTCAGGATGAGTTAGCACGATTGCTGCCGAGAGCACCCGCTTCTCTTACTACGAGGATAATGGATCTCTTAAGTGGTCGGGAAAAGCGGGGAACTGTTGATGACCGGCCCCGCGCGGGCCTTTCTCCGATCCGATAAGCCTGCAGGCGGGAGAATTCCGCTTGTACACGGCAGTAACGAGGAGCCCTATGCCGACAAAACTTGCGGCAAGGTCGACGGCCAGCTTTTGGGTATACACTGCAACGACAATGGGTGCATTTAGCAAAAGACCGATGGGTAAGTAAAGCCCGTCCAGAATATGATCTGGTCCCACTAGGGTTGACGGCCGATTTCACGTGAAGTTCCTCATTATAGCTGTCAAAACGAACTTCGCCCCTTCGGCCCTACCGTTCTCGGCAACCTGGAATATCCGGTGCGAAGATAGGTGGAACAGCATTCCCGAAACGCCGATCACCATTCTGTGAACGCAGCGTAGCGGAATTCAGAGGAAGATATGGCACCGCCATCGCATCCCCAGCCGGTTTCGAAACCCAATAAGCACAATATTCAGGTGTCGGCTGCGGTCCTTGCTGCTGCAGGGAAGCAGGGGGATGAGTTGCTGCGATCCTTAGAAACGACCTCGGCTGGGCTTAGCCAAGGGGAGGCGGAGAAGCGATTGAAGCGGGTCGGGCCGAATGAGGTGGCCCAGGAGAGGCCCAAGGGGTGGCTCAGGCGACTGCTGGAGTTGATGCGAAACCCGCTCGTGATCCTGCTGGCGACGCTGTCAGCGCTCTCGTTTGCCACCGGCGACGCTCGGGCCGGAACGGTGATGGCGGTAATGG
>JBKJLJ010000986.1:0-16184 GCA_046597015.1 Bryobacteraceae bacterium | reverse complement strand
GGGAGCAAGCGAAAGCGGAACTGGTCCTCGTTCGGTAACGTTGAACAGAATCGTGCTGGATGCGGTCTGCCCCAGGCTATCGACGGCTTGGACGACGGCGGAGAACTGCCCAGCGGAACTGTTCGTAGTGCCGCTAAAAGTGCCTTGCGATGCATTGAAGGCGATTCCCGCCGGAGGTGCCCCACTGACCAGGCTAAGCCGGTAGGGAGGACTTCCCCCCGCCACCGTCACGGGCGACGAGAAGAACTGGCCCTGTTCGAGGGGGAAGACGTGCGCCGTGACGCTCAACGTAAATTGCGTCTGGAGTGTAAACACCCGCTCTGCCTGGCTACCTCGGCTATCGGTAACCCGGACCGTAAAGGTATTCGCGCCGTGCTGCAAAATGTTGCCGCTTAGGTTACCCGTGGCCGCGGCAAGAGTGAGGTTAGGTGGCAAAGTACCCCCTATCACGGACCAGGTATATGGGGCGATTCCGCCCGTGGCAGCGAAGGTCTGACTGTAAGGGACCCCTGCCGTAGCGAGCGGAAGGGAGGAGGTCGTGATGCTCAACGACGAACCGACCGTGATCGAGAGCACAACCTGGGCGTTCCGAGTCGCAGCGTCTGCTGAATCGCTGGCGTAAACCGTAAACGTGCTGGTGCCGACATCGAGCGGCGTTCCCGTGAGCGCTCCGGTCGTGGCATTCAATGTGAGGCCATTGGGTAGCGAACTATTCAAGAGGCTGAAAACCGCCGAGCCGACGAGGCCCTGCGTCTGCACCGTCGCGTTGTAGACCGAACCCACGATGCCGTTTGGCAGGCTCGTAGTGGTGATTACAAAGCGGGGTAGAACAGTAATGTTAAGAGGCTTAACGGCGGACTGACCCCGAGCGTCCGTAGCTGTAACGGTGAAGTTGACGAGTCCGCTGGCGGTGGGCGTGCCGCTAATTGTACCCGTCGTGGTGGCGAGCGCCAGACCGGCGGGCAGAGTTCCTGACGTGACCGCGAAGGTGATCGGTGCCACTCCATTCGCGGTGGCGACCGTGTCGGCGTAGGAACTCGACACCGTACCATCCCGCAGTTGGGTAGTGGTAATAGTGAGGCCGGAGTCAACGACGATTGTGAGCGTGCGGAGAGCGCTATTCCCGAGGCTGTCAACGGCTCGCAGTGAGAATGTGGTGGAACCAACCGTGGTCGGAGTTCCGCTAATGACGCCCGTATTGGCCGCTAAACTTAAGCCCGCGGGCAGAAAGCTATTTGGGAGAGAGAAGCTTACCGCACCGTTGGCATTCTGCGTCGCGACGGTCGTCGAGTAAGCGACGCCGACGGTGCCGTTGGGCAGAGTGGTGCTTGAGATAGTCAGAGCCGGGTCGATGGTAATCGATAGGCTGCGTTGCGCGGTTTGACTCTGCGCGTCAGTGGCCGTTACGGTGAACGTCGAGGTGCCCGCCGCGGTAGGGGTGCCGCTTAGGGTGCCTATAGTCGCCGAGAGCGTCACCCCTGCCGGAAGGCTCCCGGCGGTGATCGCAAAAGAAAACACACCGGCCGCGTTTTGGGTGGCCAGCGTAGCGGAGTAGCCCAACCCCACGGTACCGCTTGGAAGAGACAACGTGGAGATAGAAAACGGCGCGGTAATGGTAATCGTGAAGCTCCGCTGTGCGGTCTGGGACGTCGAATCGTTCGCCGTGATGGTGAACGTCGATGCCCCAGCCGTCGTCGGTGTACCGCTGATGGCGCCCGTCGAGGGAACTAGCGTCAGCCCGGCAGGGAGCGTGCCGGTCGTGACCGCGAAGGTCACCGGTGGCACTCCATTCTGGCTCGCGACGGTAGAGGCATAGGCCGTTCCCACCGTGCCGTTCGGCAACGTTAAGGTAGTAATCGAGAGCGCATTACTGACCGTGATCGAATAGGTCCGCGCGGCGGTACGCAAGGCCCCGTCCGTCGGGATGATGGTAAACGTGAAGGTGCCGGTCGTGGTTGGCACTCCCGTGATTGCACCGGTGCTCGTGTTGAGCGTTAGGCCGGGAGGAAGCGGTTGCGGACCGAGAGCAAACGTCACTGGAGCCACGCCGCCGGCCGTCACAATCGTCGCGCTATACGATACGCCCACGGTGCCCAACGGTAACGTGACCGTCGAGTTCGTAAACGCGTCCAGGATGGGCATCGCGTAGAACTGTGTATTACTGAGCCCACCGCTGTCCGTCACGGTAACGCCGAAGTTGAAGGTTCCAAGCGTCGTCGGCGTCCCGGAGATAACGCCAGTGCTCGGCGCCAAGATCAATCCAGGCGGCAAAGATCCAGAGGCGAGTTGGAAGGAATAGGGGCCCGTGCCTCCGGCCACAAGTAGCGCGGACGAATAGGCCTGACTGATCGTGCCACCCGGCAACGTCGGGCTCAACACCGGAGGGCCGCCAATTGTATGAGAGAACGCCCCCTGCGCCGTCCGGCCATCGGTGTCGATCGCCGAGACAGTGAAGCTATAGGTCCCGGACAAGACCGGCAACCCTTCGTAACGGCCCGTAGCAGGAACCATGTTGAGGATCGATACCGGAGCATTATTGAGGATTGTGAACCGGGCACCGCCGCTGCCGCCCGCCGTGCCGAACACCAAACCGTACAACTGATTCAAAGCGCCAGCCGCAATCGGCGAGGTCGTCGAAATCGAGAAGGGTGCCGAGACGACCACCGTGTAGCTTTGGGTAGCCGTCACGCCGATCGCGTCCGTAGCCCGGACGGCAAAGACGAACGTTCCCGCGGCCGTCGGGGTGCCTTCAATCAGTCCGGTGCCGGGGACGAGGGATAGACCGGTGGGTAGCGATCCAGAAAAAACACTGTAGGTCCGCGCACCGGTGCCGCCGAAGGCCGCTGCCGACGCGCTGTAGGAAGCGCTCAGCGTTCCGGGAGGCAGCAGAGGGGTGTTGAAGGTGATGGCCGGTCCAACGACAATTTGAAAGCTCTGTAAGATCAAAGCGGAATCCTGATCGAGCGCCAGGACGTTGATCGTAAACGTCCCCGTGGCCGTCGGGATTCCGCTAATGACACCGGTGTCGGAGTTGAGCAACAATCCACTCGGCAGAGAGCCAGACTCGACCCGAAACCGAGGAGGTCGAATGCCGCCACTCGTGGCTAAAGTCGTCGAGTAGGCGCTCCCCTGACCGCCAACCGGTAAAGGTGAAGTCGTGATAAACGCATGCGGTTGGGAGATAACTACGCGGAACGCCCGGTCATTGCGTGTTCCACCGGTGGGTTGCGCGGCACGAATCGTGAAGTCAAAGGTACCGAGAGTGTTCGGCGTGCCCGTCAAGGCACCGGCGGGAGAGAGGGTAAGCCCTGGAGGAAGTGACCCGGCAAGGAGTGTGAAAAGGATGGGCGTAGAGGCACCTTGGATGTTGATCGTTTGGGAGTAAGAGACTCCGATGAATCCGTTCGCCAGTGCCCGATTCGCAATCGCTAGAGTGGAAACCACGTTCATGGAGAAGAGTTTGGTCGTGAATCTTCCCAGCGAATCCACGACGCGCGCTGTAAGCGTGAACGAACCCAGGGGAGAGGAATCGAAGGACAAGTCTCCAGTTGCGCCGTTCATCGTCGGCGGTATCGGGAATGTGTTGCTATCGATCGTATAGGTGTAGGGCGGAGTTCCACCGGCAGCGGTCACGCCCCCCGCGTAAAGTCCGCCGCTCGTGGCAAAATCGGGCAAAGCGTTACTCGTGGTAAACACGACCGGTTGGGCAATGCGAAGACCGAGCGAACCGACGGCAAAGCCGCCCCGGTCATCCGTAACCATAAAGCGGGGGGAGCCATCCATGGATTCGGTCGGGGTGCCAGACAAGATTCCCGTGCTCGCGTCGATCGTCAGCCCCGCCGGCAGTTGCGCTCCAAACGGATACAAGCCAAACGTGCGCGGGATCCCCCCGCCGAACGCATTATAGGGATTGCCGCTGTAAGCCGTACCGACGGTCCCAGCCGGGAGTGAATTTTCCCCCAACAATAGCTGATAGTCGATCGGAAAAGTGAAAGCCTGAGAACTGGTTGTTCCCCGCGCGTCAGTCACCTGAATCGTGGCAGTCGTCGAAGGATTCGAGCTAAAGGTGACGTCTCCGTGGAGTACTCCGGTCGCGCCGTCCAGCACCACTCCTGCAGGAAGTGTCCCGGCTGTCACGCTGTACACAAATGGCGCAACTCCGCCTACCGGGCTCAAAATGGCTCGATAGGCTGCGCCCATCTCGGCGGTGGGGGGAGTCGCGCCGGTCGTGAACTGCAACCCGGTCAAATCGCCGATCGTGATGTTGTAGGTTCGCCATGCGGCCGAAACGGTTCCGGCGGAAACCAACTGGGACTGCAGGGTAAACCAGAAGGACCCCGCTACCGTCGGGGTGCCACTCACGACGCCGGAACCATTCACGGTCAAGCCGGATGGCAGGGCTCCGCTAACGATCGAATAGGTGCCGCCCGAGCCGGGAGACAGCGAAACCGGGCTGCTATACGCGACATTCTTCGTACCGTTGGGCAGGGTCAAGGTGGAGATGTTCCGCGACGAGTTTGGCGTAATCTGAAAGGCAGAAATAACCGACGCCGAGATTTGGCTCGAATCATTAACCTGCACGCTGAAGTTAGCGGGCGAGGCAAATCCCGCGCCGATCACACCGCTAATAGCGCCGGTCGCCGCGTTCAGCGTCAGACCCGGCGGCAAACTCCCCGTCAAGGTAAAGATATAAGGCGCCACTCCGCCCGTCACCGCGATTTGGTCCGCGTACGTACTGCCGGATCCGCCCGCTGACGCCAGGATGCGCCGCTCAATCTGCAACGGACTGTTCACCCGCAAAACAAAAGTCTTGCTCGGGGCCTTCCCGATGCCATCAAGAATGCGCACCGAAAAAGCATAGATGCCAACAGTCGTCGGCTGACCAAACACCGTGCCCGTCAGCGGATCGAGTGACATCCCTGGCGGCAAAGTCCCGCCAACGAGAAGGAACCGTTGACTCGTATCGCACGTCAGGGTCTGAATCGGATACAAGCGTGACTGAAATTGCGTGGCTTCCGGAAGCACGGCACCGGTTACGATCTGACACATGCCATCCGGATTCGGAAACGCGTAGGCCCCCAGCCCCATCGCCAAACCGGCCCACAAAATGCGCATCGACCGCATCATTTTTGCCCTCCGATCACCATCGGGACTTGTGCCCAGCGGGCATCTGCCCCTCGCAGCGCCAACGTCCACATCGCCTCGCCGACATCTCCGATCACTGCGAAAGTGCGCCCGTCGCGCAAGGGCAGCAACTGCCGCGCCGCCAGAGGCAACTCCCAGCTTTGCCAATCTCGTGTCGCTAAACTGAGCGTCCTGACGACCATTGCTTCCGCGTCCAAAATGACCACCATTGCACCATCCGCCGTCACCGCCATCGCGGTTCCCGAAACGGCGCCGTAGTCTTCCTTCTGGCCCGCGTCGTCGATGCGTAGGAGGCTTTCCGCCAGAGCGAGGAACCCGCCATCTCCCGGTAATACCTGCAGCGCCCGGACGCCCGCAATTGGGTATTGAAACACTTGGCGCCCATCGGCCGACCATCCCGCGCAGCGCTCCCTATCGGCACCCACGATTCGCTCCCCATCCGCCCCCAGCGCCAACTGCGCTGCGGTGAACGCCAAATCCACTGCACCGTCGGCCAATCCTCGGCGCAGTCGAACGACGCGCGACCCGTTCTGCGCGAGCGCCACCTCCGGCCGCGCGGCCGAGACGACATTCTGCCAACCTCCACCCGCCTCTCCTACTCGCCGTAACTCCGCGGTCCCAACCCCGTAGTAAGCAAAGCCTTCCTCATCTAGACCGTAGCTGCCCGACCACGCCCGCAAGCCTGAGGCCCCAACCATCGCGGCAGCCAAATAAGCGCTCCCCGCCGGGCCCAGGAGTGGTCGCACCCGGCGCTCGGAGTCCAAAGCGTAACCGAGTACCGGACCGCCCGATATCGAATTCTGGGCCTGTGCCGCGGCCGTCACCATGCCTGCAACAAAAATTCGGCGATTCATCGCGGAGCCCCCACCGTCGGAGTACCCGGAGCGATCACGGTCGGATTGGGTCTGGCGGGGGTTCCCCCTCCGTTGCTCAAAGCGATTCCGGCCCCGGCTGCGGCACCGCCAATCGCGCCCACGATCAGAAGCCACTTCGTAGCGCTGATGCCCGCCGCCGCCCCCACCCCGGCTGCTACCGCGTTCGTCATGTTGATCGAAACGCTGGTGGTCTGGCCGTCCGCCGACGCCGTCACCCGCATCTGATACTGACCCGAGAGCTTATTCGCTTGCATTCCACGCGCCACCGCCTGACCCTTGCTGTCAGTCAGTACCGTCAGCGATCGAGCCCCGTTGGCAAAACTCGCACCGGCTCCTTGGTTCGGCAGCAGAAACACTACCGCCGCTCCCGCCACCGGCTTGCGATTCTCATCTTCCACCTGCACCATCGGATCCCGAGCCACGCGCTGGCGTGAATTGTTGACGGCGCCTTCACCCTCGACGATCACGATGTTCAGCTTCTTGATGGCTTCTCCGGCCAGTTGATGGGCCAGCCCGTTCGTTTGCGCGATTATACTTAGGACAAGAATGATTCCGAAAATTTGGCGTCCGATCATGGCGCTCACCTCACTTGCAGCCCTTACTTTCGCACGGTGGTAACCCGTTGTGAAGCCGTAGTTATATTTATCAGGTTTCAAAGCCATGCGCTTCCTCTCCTTATTTGCCGCCGCCGGTGCCATTTGCGCCCAGGATCTCACCCCCCGCGAGCTGTTCTTTTCCGCCCCCGGGTCTCCCGTAAAAGTAACTCGGAAAGCCGAGGTCAAACCGGTTACTAAACCTCTCGCATCCACTAGACCACCCACCTCGAAGCCCCCTGCCGCCACCGAAAAGCCCAACCCCCAACTCAGCGGCGCTCCCGTCGTCCAGGCTGTGGCGGTCACTCCCGCGCCCCTCGGCCTTCGCTACAGCATCCTGCTCAGTCGCGATAACGGCGCCTACAAAGAAGTCGACACCGACAGCACGTTTCGTTCCGGGGACCGCCTAAAGATCGACGTCGAGTCGAACGACGGCGCTTACCTCTATGTCGTCTCCCGGGGTTCCAGCGGCAATTGGAGCGTCATCTTTCCGACCAAGGAAGTCGACAACGGAAACAACTTCATCTCACCCTATCGCCCCTACACCGTCCCCAACTCCGGACGCTTCTACTTCGACGATCAAGCCGGTGAAGAGAAACTCTTCATCGTCCTCTCGCGCAAGCCGGAGCCCAGCTTCGAAGACATTATCTACACTATCAACACGCCCAGCCCCCAGGCCAAACCCCAGAAAGAAATGCAATTGGCCCAAGCCCTGCGCCCCATCGACGACCGGCTCGTCGGCAACGTTCGCAACACCATGCTGTCTCGAGACCTCGTCTTTGAAAAAGTGGACGACTCAAAGCCCATCGCCGAACGCAAAGAAACTGCCGCCTACATCATCAACAAAAACCTGGCCCCCGACTCGAAGCTCATCGTGGACCTCAGCCTTAAACACAAATAGGACCGACCCCCATGAGACCCCTTACCTTGGGATTGCTTGTTGTAGCCGCTCTAGCCGCCCAACAACGGGTCGAAGTTACCCTCGAACGTCGTGACACCGGAACATGGAAAAGCGCCGACCCGGGTCACGTCTTCGCGACGGGAGATCAAGTCCGGTTTCGCTTTAAAGCAAATTTTGCCGGGTTTTTATATGTCGTCAACGAAGGCACCTCGGGCGAAACTTCCACCCTGTTCCCTGCAGCCGAAACCGGCACCGAGAATCGTGTCGAAGCCGGCCGGGAGTATCTCATTCCAGGCAATCAGGGTGCTTTTCGACTCACCGGCCCCGCCGGCTTCGACACCGTGTATTGGATTGTCTCCCCTGTTCGCCTGGGCGGCGAAGCGCCCCGGTACAAGCCCCTGCCCGCTCCGCCCGCGCCGGGTTCGGTCCCATCGAATCTGCAGCCTCGATGCGATGACGCCATCTTCCGAGCCCGCGGTGAATGCGTAGATACCTCGGCCGGACTCAAAAAGAACGACCTCCCCGCAATACGCTCCCGCGAACTGCTATTCCTGCGCAAGGATGAACGCGTGGTCGTCGCATCCCCACCGCAGAGTACTGGACCCTTCTCGTATCAGTTCCGCATCGCCCATCGCTAACTCTGGAAGGCTTATGAAACACCTCTGGCTCATCATCTCCCTCGCCGCGATCGCCTGGGCGCAGACGGCCCAGCCGCAAAAAAAGGCCCGGGACCTGAAGTACGAAAAGGATCCCGAACCCATCACTCCCGCCTCTACCGGCGTGTCGATCCCCCGTAGCTACGCCCTCATCATCGGCGTTGGCGATTACAAAAACCTGCCTCCCGGTGCCAAGCTAGAATTCGCAGAACGGGATGCCGAGTCGATCTACTCCGTTCTGATCAGCCCAGAAGGCGGCAACTTCCGCGCCGAAAATGTCCGCAAACTGACCGGCTCCCGCGCCACCCTCGCCAACCTCCAAAAGGAGATCGAGGTCTGGCTCCCCTCCGTTGCCAAAGCCGACGACCGCGTGCTCGTCTACTTCGCGGGTCACGGCTTCGTCGACCCTAAGACCGGCCGGGCCTTCCTCGCCCCGCATGATCTGGACCCCAAAAACATCGCCGGAACCGGCTACAGCATGGAGCAACTCGGCTCGGTAATCGGCTCCAAGGTTCAAGCCAAGTGGAAGGTGCTGCTGACCGATTCCTGCCATAGCGGTGCCATCTCCCCCGAACAAGGAGAGGTCGTCAACAAATCCCTGCTCGACCTCAACCGGTCGATGTTCTCGATGACGGCCAGTCGAGCCCGCGAACGCTCCTTCGAATCAAAGGACTGGGGCGGCGGCCACGGCATTTTTACCTACTACGTCGTCCGCGGCATGGAAGGCTACGCCGACGAGTCCAAAGACGGTATAGTCACCGCTGACGAACTAGCCGAGTACGTTCGCACCAATGTCCGGGAAGCCACCAAGGGGCAGCAGAACCCCACCGCTGACAAAGGCAACTTCGACTCGCAAATGCTGCTTGCTTTCAACCCCTCCGGCACCTCCCCGGGGAAAGCCCCTGCCCCCAAGTTCGGCACCTGGATCCTCGAAGCCAATATGGACAACGTCGAGGTGTTCCTCGACGGGAAGTCCGTCGGCACCGTCAGCAAAGGAACCCCGCTGCGACTGCCGGGCCTGCCTCCTGGCGCGCATTCCGTGAAAGGGGTGCGCCTCGGCTATGAGCCGGACGGTCCCCGGGAAGAGACCGTCTATCCGGGCCAGGAATCGACGATCAGCATCAAAATCAGCATCCCGCGGCGCCGCACCAAAGCGGCGCTCGATTCGCTTGAAAAGGGCGTCGAACTCTACAACAAGGGCACTGCTGAGAATTACAAAAAGGCGGCCGTTGAGCTCCGCGCCGCCCTCACAGCCGATCCGCTTTTCTCCCAGGCCTGGCTTTACCTCGGCCGCGTCCAACGCGATCTGTTCGAGGTCGAAGAGGCAGAGAAATCGTTTCGCAAGGCGCTCGAAATTGATCCCGACTACACCGAAGCCCGCGCCACCTTTGGCGGCATGCTGCTCGATAACGGCAGCTACGATGAGTCCATCCGCCAGTTGACCCAAGTCGTCCAACGCGACCGCAAACAGGCTACCGCCTGGTACCTGCTCGCGCAAGCCCAGCGCATCAAAGAGATGTACCCTCAGTCCATTGAGTCCGCCCGCCAAGCCATCACGCTCGCGCCACAGAACGGCGAAGCCTATTTCTGGCTCGCCGAAAGCCAGCGGATGAGCGGACAATATGCCCCCTCCGTCCAGTCGTATCAGCAGTACCTCAACCTTAGCGACTTCGATTCCAAACTCTCGGGTAAACTCAACTACTACGTCCTCGGCTACTTGGCTGGCATCGGCAAGAAGAAGCGCGCCGCCCAGCGCGACGTCTGGGCCGAACTCCGCAGCATGGCCTACTTCGGCCTCTGTGACTGCGAACGAAAACGCGAAAACTTCGACGCTGCCATCGCCTACTGCCAACGCGCCCTCCGGTACGACCCCCAGGACGCCTTCTCCCACTACGTCCTCGGCCTCAGCTATGCCCGCAACGCAGAGAAAAACCAAAGCGTGGAACTCTACGCCGCCGCGCTTAAACACTTCCGCCGCATGCTCGACCTGAACCCCGACCTCAACGAGAGCGCCTACGCCAAGAAGAACGTGCAGGCCATCGAAGCCGCCCTCCGCTAGTCCCGCCCCCCCTAAATCCGGTGAAATCCCTTTAAAATCTCGCGCGTAGAATACCGCAACGCGATCGGCCTGCCGTGCGGACAGTTCGTCGGATACTCACATTCGGACAATTTAGCCAGCAACCAGTCCATCTTCGTTTGGTCGAGCCGCATGTTGATTTTAATAGCCGCCTGGCAAGCGATCGAGGCCGCAATGTTCCGCCGCAACTCGTCCAAACTCGCCCCGCGCAACTCCCGCTCGGCGACCTCCAAAATCTCGAAGAGGATTCGTTCAATCTGCCCCGGCTTTACATCCACTGGTGCCGTCTTGATCGCGATCGTCCGGTTCCCGAACGGTTCGCTTTCAAAGCCGCTCGCCCCTAGTTCGTCCGCAATCCGAGCGTACTCAATCTGCTGGCCAGCCGTGAGTTCGACCACCATGGGGATCAGCAATTGCTGCTTTTCCAATCGCCCCGCGGCCCGCTGCTTCAGCACCTGCTCGAACAGGATCCGCTCATGCGCTACGTGCTGATCCACAATCCACAAACCGTCCCGCCCGGCGGCGATGATAAAGCTCTCGTGCAGTTGCCCAATCGGCCGCAGGTCTTTCAACACGTCCAGACTCGGCATGCCGTCCAGTTGAACCCCAGCCGGTGCGCCGCCATGATGGTTCGGAACTTTTAACCGCGACGGAGCAACATCCACGGAGGAGGCCACCGGAGCCGCCACGGCTGGCGGCAGAAAATCGACGCTGGACGCCGCTCGGCCCATGAATAAGGGCAGATCCGCCTCCCCTACCCCCAGCGCCCCCGCCGCCGGTTCCGGCAACACACTACGCCATTCGGGCAGTTCCAACCGGGCGTTCTCCATCGTCTGGGTGAACTCCGAATACGGCAATACCGCCGCGGCTTGCGGCCGTTGGGGCTCCGCCATGGGAAGCTCCGAGGCCGGCCGTGCCTCCATCAATGATCCTCGAATCGCGTCCCGCACGAAGTCGTGGACGAACGAACTGTGCCGGAAGCGGACTTCCGTCTTCGACGGATGAACATTGACGTCCACTTCTTCGGCATCACAATCCAGAAACAAAAGCGCAAATGGATACGCGCCTGGAGGCATCAGATTGTAGTAGGCCGCCGAGATCGCATGTAGCAGCAGACGGTCCTTAATCAACCGCCCATTCACAAACAGGTAGATGGAACTCCGGTTGTACTTTTGCACCTGCGGCCGCGAAACGAACCCGCGAAGAAGGAACGGACGGACGAGGTCTTCCGGGGCAACCTCTTGTGCGTGCGGATGCGGCGGCGGCAGTTTCAACTCGACTTCCCGCAGGCCCAAGTCGATCACGTCATCCAGAACTTGTGCTCCGAAAACTTGAAACACTCGTTCCCGGATCGTCGCTACGGGCGTCACATGGAGCAATTCCCGGAAGTCGTGATGCAGTTCGAAGGTCTTGTCCGGGTGAGCGAGCGAATAGTGGGTCACGAGCGATGCGATGTGCGCCAACTCGGTCTGATCCGACCGCAGAAACTTCTTCCGCGGCGGCACGTTGAAAAACAGGTCGCGCACCGTCAGAATCGTGCCGGCCGCTAGCGCCGCCTCTTCGCACTTGATCATCTTCCCGCCCTGGATCTCAACGCGGGTGCCGGTCGTCTCTTCCGGCGCCCGCGTCTCCATCGTGAGCCGGGAAACACTGCCGATCGAGGGCAACGCCTCTCCTCGAAAGCCCAGCGTCGCGATGGATTGCAGATCCTTCAACGACGAAAGCTTCGACGTGGCATGGCGCTCGAAAGCCAACATCGCGTCATCGCGCAACATGCCATGACCATCGTCGGTTATGCGAATTAACCGCCGTCCGCCGCTCTCCGCTTCAACCCGGATCGCCGTCGCCCCTGCGTCGAGAGAATTCTCGAGCATCTCCTTGACCACGGAAGCCGGTCTTTCAACCACTTCTCCTGCCGCGATCTGATTCGCTACGGCGTCCGGAAGAACGCGAATTCGGCCCATCAGGCCCTATTGTACTTTGATCCCGCGTTCGTCGAGCAGTTCCCCGGTCACCCGCAGCAGATTCAACAAATTCCGCCGATAAAGAACCGTCTGGTTCACGAGCGCCGCCTCGGCATTCACCAAGCGCGTTTGGGCATCCAAAACGAAGAAGATCACCGACGTTCCCAGGTCATACTTTTTCTGCTCGGCGTCCAACTGCTTCTGCGCGAAGCCCTGCGCGACTACCGCCAACTTCACGCTGGCCTTCGAAGACTCGACTTGGCTGACGGCATTCAAAACCTGTTGCCGAACGTTCTGTTCCGTGCTCCGGCGCGCCAGAATGTCCTGCCGCTTGTTGACGACCGCATCTGCATAATTGGCCGCCGCCGCCCGATCCCGAATGGGCAGACGCATCGTCAAACCGAACGAATAAATGGGGAAGCCAAAACCAAACACTTGGTCCAATGCATCTCCGAAGCCACCAGGAATAATCGTCGTGTTCTGCCCAACCCGCTGGAAGAACCGACCGCCGCGTCCCGTCGAAATGTAAGTTCCACGCAAGGAAAAGTCCGGGCGAAGAAGATTCGTCTGTTGCTTCAAAATCAAATCGTCAGTCTGTAACTCTTCGGTAATCGAACGGATTTCAGGCCGCAACCGCAAGGCCTTCTCCACCGCTTTCTCCCGGTCAATCTCGGCATTCTCCGCCGGAGGGGTCACCGATTCCGTCAGACTGATCGGCATATTTCGGAATTTCACATCTAAATCCGCCCCCATCTGCCGCCGTAACACATCCTCGGCTTGCTGCAACCGATACCGGGCCTGCAATACTTGAATCTCCGCCGAGGCGTAGTTGGCCTCTGGCTGATAAATGTCGAGCGGGCTGATCGCCCCCAGTTCCAACTCCCGTCGCGAGCGCTTCAGCGCTTCTGCCGAAAGTTCAAGCGCCTTTTCCTGCACCCGTAGGCTCTCACGCGCTCCGATCAAGTCCCAATAGGCCTGTTCGGCCGTGGTTAAGAGCTGGAAAACCGTCGTGAGAAAGTTTTCCTGACTAATCCGCAAACGGCTTCGGGCGATCGTAATCGGCAGTTTGTTGATCGCTGTTCCCCGGTTCCGCAGTAACGGAATGGACACACCAGAAACCAACTGCGCGCTCAAGGCGGGATTAAAAAACGCAAACGAGTTATTCGTCGAAGTTTTAGCGGCGGAGAAACCGCTATTAAACTGAACGCCGTTAGCGAGGGTTTGATTGTAGGAAAAATTACTTGGCTGAGAAAGCTGGTTCAAGGTCTGAGCGCCTTCGAGCGAACTGGTCGTCGGAGTGATCGATCGCTGGCTGTTGAAACTCCCAGACAGGAAGGGATCGAACGGAGCGTAAGCGCGGGTGATCGCATTCCGCTGGATCTCCACGTTAAGGCGCTGCACATCGATGTCTACATTGTTCGCGAGTACCAATTGCAGATAGCTCCGCAACGATAACTCCAGCTTGTTATCGACCGTATAATCAATGAACTTCGCCGGCAATCGAAGCTCGTACCGCGGGGCAAGCTGGCCAAAGTGCCGAGTGAAGTAGGCCTTCTGACCAAAGACCGGAGCCTCCAAAAGGTCTTTGTCTTTCTTTGTGTAATTAAACACCCCTTCGGGAGCCACCGTGGAGCCCAGCGGTGTGACCGCCTGTTGAGCAAAAGAACTAGTCGTGACCACGGTAGCCGTGGCGAAAGAGAGAAGTCGATGTTTCCAATTCATGCGGAACCAAATAGGGGCAAAAAAACCAGGACTCCAGAAATCCTCTTATTCATAACGTATGGCTTCGATCGGATCGAGCCGTGCGGCCTGCACTGCCGGATAGATTCCGAACAGGAGACCAATACCACAAGAGACACCCAAAGCGACGACGATCGACGAGGTCGTCACAACCGTGGACCAACCGGCGGCGGAAGCGATAATTTGCGAAAGGGTAACGCCGAAGGCGACCCCGATCAAGCCGCCCAACGTGGAAATCAGCACCGCCTCTGTTAGGAATTGGCGCACGATATCCTTCTGCTTAGCGCCAATAGCGCGTCGAATTCCAATCTCGCGTGTCCGTTCCAGCACCGTCGCAAGCATGATGTTCATGATGCCAATGCCACCGACCAGCAGGGAAATGCCAGCAATACAAATCATAACGATGCTGAAGATAAAGCCTGTCCGGCGACGCTGTTCCAGCAACCCAGCTGGGACGGTAATCGCAAAGTCACCGGCGTCCTTATGGGTCGCCGTGAGTATCGCGTTGACGACGTTCGCCGTCTCAATGGAATCCGTCCCGGTGGCCACTTTGATGTACATGCCATCGATTTCGTCTTTTAAGTACGAGTTGTTATCTTCAAATCGGCGCATCACCGTATTCAAGGGCGCAATTACAAGGTTGTTGCCGCTCGATACTTCGAGGCCTTCAACACCAGAATCCGCCGTCGCCTGCTGAGCAAGCACACCAATCACCTGCAGCCAAGTATCGTTGATCTTGACAAACTTCCCGACGGCATTGTCATAACCCAGTAGATTAACTTTCGCCATTTCGCCAAGCACGCAAACCGGTGCCGACCGGGAGTCGTCTTCGTCGGTAAAAAAACGTCCCTCGACAATTTTCAAACTGTTGATCTGCAGGTAATTCGGCAACACCCCGATCAGGATGGGGGCTTCTGCCGAAGTCTTCGGCAACACTTTCTGCGGCTTGAAACGTTTGCGGGGGGTCAACGCCTCGATGCCTTGTACATTTTCCTTAATCGACCGGAAATCGCGGAATGTCATCCCCGGCGAGATCACCCGCCGCGCCTGCAATTCATTCCGATCGACCGCTTCCTTGGACTCGATGATGATGTTGTTCACGCCCAAGAGGTCAATGTAACTCATCATCTCCTTCTGAGCGCCGGCCGTGATCGACAACATCGCCACCACCGCGCCCACGCCGAAGATCATGCCCAGCATGGTCAACCCGCTGCGGAGCTTGTGGACCAGCAAGCTGGCCAAGCCCATCTTAATTTCAGGACCAATATCTGCTAGTAACGACATCTGTTCGACTCCTCGTCGGCTCGATCTTAGGACTTTCCGCCCGGCAATGCGTTCATCGGGCCAGAAGAGCCGCCGCCCTTGTCCTGCTTACCCTTGGCTCCCGGCTTGGCCGTAGGATCCGTTAGGGCCACAACCTCATCCTTCTTCAGCCCCTCGGCGACGATCAGGGTCGAGTCGCTCCGCTTCAACGGCTTAATCAGCCTCATTTCGAACTTCTCGTTTTTCTTCACATAAACGACGAGTTTGCCATCGTTTTCAAAGACCGCCTGAGCCGGAATATTCACGGCGTTCGGGATTTTCTCCACAATGATTTCAACGTCGGCCAGCAAGCCGGGTCGCAGCAGCACGTCGAGTTGAGAGTCCTGATCCGGAGGAGGAGGCAGCTTGGCGTTCTTAAGGTCCGCTTCGCTAAAACGACCGGTCCCACCGCCCATCCCGAAGCCAGGGCGACCCTCACCGACGGCACCACCCCCACCGCCGCCGCGTCGACCGCCGCCGCGACCTTCGCCGCCCCCGGCCGCCGCGCCGCCCGCAGCCACCGCTCCGTCTCCGGCCGGCTTCGCACCCGCCGTCGCCGGGCGTTGCCCGCCAGACTGCTTCATCACGTCCGCCATCAATTTCTGCCGCTCTTCTGCAGAAAGGTCCTGCATCGTGCGACCCTTCAATGCCTTTTGAATGGCGTCCCGCATCTTCTGCCGGTCGGCATCGGACATTGCCGCGCCGCCTGCTCCACCAGTCGCTCCGCCGGGCCCGCCCATGGTCATCGTCATGCGACGAGGACCGTCAGCACCGGCCGCTCCTGGCGCACCCATGCCGCCAGGCATGCCACCTGTCGGCATACCACCGGGCATACCGCCCGGGGCCCCTCCGCCGCCCATCATCGCTGCCCCACCCTGGGCCATCATCATGGACGCCATACCGCCAAAAGAAGGCACCGGCGGCTTCTTCC
>JBKJLJ010000985.1:0-3413 GCA_046597015.1 Bryobacteraceae bacterium | reverse complement strand
CACCACGTAGATCGCCTTGTTGCGCACATGGCCCGTCTCCCGGATTTTCACCACGATCGCGTCCATGTACACAATCGGATAGACCACCTCCAGAGGGCGGCTCTGCCAACGTTTCACCTCCTCCATCACCGCCTCGGTGACGGAGGAAATCAAGGTCGGACTCACCTCCACTTTGTAAATGTCCTCCAGGTGACCCTGAATCTCCCGCGTGCTCATTCCCCGCGAGTACATCGAAATAATCTTGTCGTCAAAGCCCGTAAAACGCGTCTGGCCTTTGCTGACAATCTTCGGCTCGAAGCTCCCGTTACGATCCCGTGGCGTTTCCAGGGAGATCTCGCCGAAATCTCCCTTCAGCGTCTTTTTCGTCCCGCCGTTGCGCGAGTTCCCGCTCTGGTAACCGATCGGATCGTGCTTGCCATAACCGAGGTGTTCGGTCATCTCGGCCTGCATCGCCCGCTCCAGCAACGCCTTGGTAAGCTGCTTCAGCAGGCCGTTCTCCCCGATTAGGTCCTCCGGCTTCTTGTAGCCAGCCAACAGCATGTCAACGAGTCTGAGGTCAATGGCCATCGTCTCTCCTTTGTACCAACCTTGCCTTGACCGTTTACACGGTTGAATTTACACCCTCTTTGTCCGGTTTTGCCCGGGTTACTTCCGCATCTAAATCAGGCTCCCCGGGTACCGTACCTGCATATCCTCCGCCTACGATATCCAACGAACGAGCCGTTTCGGGCTCAGATCATCGACACGGACGCCATGTATTCCGGCCTCGCCTACATGGGCGAGTTCTACAAGTCAACCACACGTGCTTTGCAAGACCTTCGCCGGAACGGTGAGCGGCTACCCGAAGCCCCGTCATTTGAACTCCGACGGGTGGGGGACATCGGAAACGGGACTATCTCCTCTCAGCTTGTTACCGGCGGCGGTCAACCCGGCGTACGCAATACGGCGGTGAAACGTCCCGCCGGTCAAAGCCGAACAACGTTACTACGCCTCGCTGGATTGTCCGGCGCTGGGGCGGGGATTATCTGCCGATGCGGCACTCAGTCCAGGCAATCGGTTATTCTAATTTAGCTGCGGAGGAGCAATGCATATCAGAAGAGAGTCTATCCGAAGGTGGCTGCTTGTCTGCAGCCTCGGAAATCTGCTCACTGCTCAGACAACCACGCGCCCGGGAGCCGAATGGCCCTCTTACGGTGCAACCGCCGCAAACCTCAAATACTCCGCACTCGACCAGATCAACAAGAGCAATCTGAAGCAGCTCAAGATCGCCTGGCGCTGGACTTCAATCGATGAAGTCACCAAGCTCGAAGCCAAGATCCGCCCTTGGTTATTTGAAGTCACGCCACTCATGGTCGGCGGCACGCTTTACATCAGCACCGGACTCGGCCAGATCGTCGCTATTGATGCCGCCTCCGGCAGAACGCTCTGGACTCACGACCCCAAAAGCTACGCCAGCGGCAAGGCTCCTCTTTACGGCTTCACCCATCGCGGTGTTGCGTACTGGCCCGGCGCCCCAGGCTTCGCTCCACGCATCCTCATGGGTACCGTCAATGGCTATCTCCTGGCCCTCGACGCAAAATCCGGACAGCCAGTCGCCGGTTTCGGCACCAATGGTACGGTCGATCTGGGCATCGGTTGGTCCGCAAAAACCGACCGCACCAGATACACAGTTACATCCCCACCCGTGATTGTCCGCGATGTCGTAGTAGTCGGATCGGGTATTGGCGATACACCCGGCCCCACAGAGGCAATGCCGCCGGGCAATGTCCACGGCTTTGACGTGCGTACTGGCAAAATGCTATGGAACTTCCATTCGGTCCCCGGCGACGGCGAAGTGGGCAACGACACGTGGCTCGAAGATTCATGGAAGAGCAACCGGGGCGTCAGCGCCTGGGCACCGCTCAGCGGCGACGAAGAGCTAGGCTACGTCTACCTCCCTTTCAGCACCCCCTCCAACGACTACTACGGTGGCAACCGCCCGGGCGACAATCTCTTCGGCACCAGCATCGTTTGTCTCGATGCCACCACCGGAAAGCGAGTCTGGCATTTTCAAACCACCCATCATGACATTTGGGATTACGATCCCCCAGCCGCCCCCACTCTCACCGACATTACCGTAGGCAGCAAGCGCATCCGGGCCCTCGCACAAGTCACCAAGCAAGGCTTCGTCTTCGTACTCGACCGTACCAACGGCAAACCAGTCTGGCCAATCGTTGAAACTAAAGTGACGCAATCGGTCACGGGCAAGGAACGTACGGCACCCACTCAGCCAATCCCCACCAAGCCCGCGCCCTTTGACAGGCAAGTCGCTACCGAAGACGACTTGATTGACTTCACGCCAGCACTCCGAAGCCAGGCAATCGAAATCCTGAAGGCATACAATTTCGGCCCGCTGTTTACGCCACCTTCTTTCCGTGGTGCCGTTTCTCTCCCGGGTTCGCAAGGTGGTGCCAGTTGGGCTGGTGCCGCCTTTGATCCAGAAACACATACGCTGTACATCCCGTCCATCACCCGTCCCACCGTGATGACGATCTCCGAAAAAGACCACCCGCGCTTCAAGGGCGTCAACCCTACGAGCGACGGATTCAGCGGCCACCGGGTTGCGCTCGTCGGCCCCCAAGGCTTGCCACTCTTCAAACCACCGTTCGGCCGCATTACCGCGATCAATCTCAACTCCGGTAATCAACGCTGGGTAGTTGCCAGTGGCGTTGGTCCAAGAGATCACCCGGCGCTGAAAGACCTTAAACTCCCTGCTCTGGGCTGGCCGCTTCGCACCTTCGTATTGGTGACTAAATCGCTGCTCTTTGCCGCGCAAGAAGGCCCCGTTGGGGTGGAAAACTTCAGCACGGGCCACATCGAAGCCGACCACGCGATTCGCGACGCAAAGCTGCGTTCCTACGACAAACAGACCGGTACCCAAGTCGCTGAATTCGACTTACCCTCAAACGCTACTGGCTCACCAATGACTTACTTCGCAAATGGCAAGCAGTTCATCGTCGTTGCGATTGGCGGTTCGAATCTGACCGCGGAGTTGGTCGCCTTTTCGCTCCCCTAACTGGCTACGCGACATTGTATGGCGACACTGGCCATCACCTGACTGTCAACGTGGCAGCCTCGGGACCATGAAAAGGCGAACGGAAGGGGCTAGATTCACGGTTGCCGTTCCACTTCATGAGTCTGTTTCCCGAGGATCGCGAAATACCCGCCGATGCCGTCGATTCGCTCCAAGTGAAGTTGAGAGGCCTGGAACTGCGGCGGACGCGGGCGTTCGGCAATTGCTGACTAGCCTGTCAGGCGTGGCGCCAACTGGAGTTGGACACGTTTTGGCAGCGGAAGTTACCCGATGGACGGGAAATGGTGAGTTGGGAAAAAGTGCTCCAGTTGTTGGTCGTCAATCGTCTGGTCGCCCCATC
>JBKJLJ010000956.1:0-3016 GCA_046597015.1 Bryobacteraceae bacterium | reverse complement strand
TTTTTCGCCGGAGGAGGCGAAGACGGGTTGTCCGCTGGCGAGTACGACATGCGAGCCGAGAGTCAGTTCCTCGCCACGGACGCGTTCCCCGGCCAGAGTTCGGCTGAGGGGAATGAGCGAAGGTCCGGCGGCCATGATTTGGGCGGCGCGGTTCAGTCGGGTCGACCCGCCTGAGGCGTCGCAAGTGACAATGCCGTCGTGGAGACATTCGAGCGCGACAGCATTGAACTCCTGCTCTTTGCGCAGGGCGCCTTCGGCGAGGCTCCGTGCTCGGATGCTGGCGAGACCCATCCCGATCACGCCGAGGGCGAGAAGCGTGACGACCGCGGTGAGCAGACTGGCTTGGCGTGCCGCTGTGCGCCCTTCGGCCACCTTCTTTTCGAGTAAGGCATTTTCTTCGTCCTTGATCCAGTCGATCAGGTTCAGGGTCTCGATCATCGACTTGAGCCGGACGCTGTCGCGGATGGCGGCGCTGGCGGCGGAAGAGTCTTGTTCACGTTTGGCATCTACAACCTCTTCGGCCGAGGAGAGCAGGCGGAGGACGTTGGCTTCGAGGCGCGCGACGATTTGCAATTCGCGGGGATTGGTGGCAGTGACGCGGCGGAGGCGTTCGAGGCGGGCTCTAGCATCTTTGGTTCCGGCCTTTACCTGTTCGATGAAGCGTTCATCGCCCGTGGCGGCGTAGCCGCGGGAAGCCGATTCGACGTCGCGGAGGGCGGCGAGTTCGGCCTGCGTCTCCTCGAGAACGGCGCTGGTTTGGGCGACGCGGCGATCGATCTCAGCCAAGGACTGAACGGTTGCATACTGCGAGGCGGCCGCGACAATCAACGCAACCGCGGAGACGCCGAAACCGACGAGGCCTTTCATTTCCAGTGGTTCGCGGCGCGTTCGCGGAGGGCTGATTTATCTCTTTCAAGGATGTAGCGGGCAGTGACGAGCGCATCGAGGGCGGCGTCGACCTTGGCGAGGTACTCCTGTTTGCTGGCGTAGCGTTCTTCAATGGAGAGGCGCGGATCCTTGGTGGCTTCGCGCTCGGCTTTGGTTTGGGCGAAGGGATGATAGCCGCCGGTCATGCTCTGCATTTCGGTGGGCGAGCCGGTGGCGGGGTCACGAAGGTTCCAGCCTGTATAGGTGCCGAGCGGGACGGCGACATCAGGGAGGCGGAGGCCTGCGATTTCGTTGCCATCGACGTCGACGGCGGGGACGAGAACGGGAAATGGCTTGCCGACTTTGGGGGGATCGATGGAGACGATTCCCAGCTCCTTGAAGTCAGGGCCGTAGTCGACGCGCCAGGCCAGGTTAGGACTGCGGGGGAGACGGACGCCGGGGATTTTGGGAAAGTTTAGGGCGGCGGGGGGCTACGAGTTGCTGCTTATCGATGCGGGGGTAGTTGGAGGGCGGCGGCGGTTCGTTTTTGCCGACCCAGGTGGTCAGCGCAGCGAGGAGACCTCGCATTAAAAAACGGTAATCATTCGGATTAGCGGCGTAGGTGGTCTCGTTGGTTTTGGCGGCGGGCCAGCGGCCGGGGCCGTGCTGGGTTCCGGTGAGATAGTAGGCCCGGGAGTTTCCGGAGAGGCCGTCATCGCGTTTGCCATCGAGGGAAGTATGGATGAGGGAAGCGGCGCGGCCCCAGTATTCGTAGGAGCCGTTCGTGTAAAAGACGCGGGGGAGGACGTTTTCTTCCTGGGCTTTGGTGAGCAGGCCATCTTCGTCCTTCGTCTCGGGGTCCATCATGCGGAGGTCGGCAAAGGGGAAGACATCGGAAGGGTAGAAGGTATTGGTCATGCGGTGACCGTCGCGGGATGGTTGGGCGAAGCGATGGTTGAAGCTGCCGCGGCCGGCACCGCCGACGTGGGCCCAGACACCGTCGAAGACGCGGCGTCCGTTTTCGTCCTTGTTGAAGCCCATGTAGAGAAACGTCCGGAGGAAGCGACCGCTTTGGGAGGTGCCGAAGCCGATGGCGTTTTTATAGTAGCGGCCCTGGTCGCCGAGGAGGATGAGGCCGTCGGCTTTGCCTTTGAGAAAGGAGATGAGATCGCGGGTGGCGGCCATGCCTAGGCCAACGATGGCGGGATCCTTCGCTCGGTAGATGACGTCGTAGAGTTTACCGGGCTGGAAGCCTCCGGTGAGGCCGACGCGGGTTTCGTCGACGAAGCGCCATTGGGTGCGGGGGATAACGCGGCGGGGGCCATCGGGGGCGTCGCGGATGGTCATCTGGGTGGCGGGGTCGTTGGGGTCCGAGACGGGATAGGCCTGCATGGTGCGGTCGCCAAGAGAGTAGACGTCGACCTTGGCGGAGGGGACGTATTCACTGCGGACGATACCGGTGGCACCTTTGGCTTTGGGGACTTCGATACGGAGGAGGTTGCCTTGGGCGGGGAGGTCCGACTGCCAGCCGAGCCAGACGAGCGTATAGCCTTGTTCGAGCAGATATTCGTCGCCTTGTTCGAACATGTTGACCATGCCTTTGCCGCCGCGGTTGGAGACCTCATAGAGGATGGTTCCGTTGCCGGTGCTGGGGTCACGGGGTTTGAGGACTTCGAGGTCGGCGGAGAATTCGACGAGGCCGTCGGCGTTGCGGGGGGCCATGCCGAGGTCGCGGATAATTTGGTTGGCGGGGAGGCGGGGATCGATGGCGAAGAGGGCTTTGGCGGTGATGCGCTCGTAATTGCGAGGGGCATCGGTACGTTCGACGACGTAGATTTTTTTGACGGCCGCGGGCAACAGGGCGGCGCCTAGGAGGAGAGCGAGACAGGCGCGGAGGAACATGTTTGTCATTAGATCATGGCGAGGCTGAAGTTGGCCTTGGGGCGGAGGTCGAGGGCGGCGAGGTGGCCGGCGAGGAAGCGGGGGTAAGCGGCGGCGGCGATCATGGCGGCGTTGTCGGTGGGGAGTTGGCGGGTGTGGAATGAGATGGCGTAGGGCAGGCGGCGGGCGGGAAAGGCGCAAAAGAAGATGCTTGTCGTTAGAGCGTGGCGAGGCTGAAGTTGGCCTTGGGGCGGAGGTCGAGGGCGGC
>JBKJLJ010000895.1:0-17935 GCA_046597015.1 Bryobacteraceae bacterium | reverse complement strand
CCGCCGGCCAATCCAAACCGCCTGGACGGACGGGCGCGCGTCGGGCGGGCGGTTTTTGATCGCGAAGGTTGCGGGGGCTGCCACACGGGTCCGCATTACACCAACAATCGGCTAACGCCGGCCGACGGGTTTACTGTTCCGGCGGCGGCCCGATCCGAGGTGACGCCGGTCCGCGTCGGTACCGATCCTGATATGGCGATGCTTTCGCGGCGCGGGACGGGTTACTACAAGGTTCCGTCGCTCAAGGGCGTCTGGTATCGGGGACCGTTCGGCCATGGCGGTGACAGCCCGACGCTCGAGGACTGGTTCGACGCCGGGCGCCTGGAGGGCGGCGCCGGCCGGAAGCCCGTACCTGGGCATGGGTATGGCCTCCGGCTATCTATACGGGACAAGAGCGCTCTGATCTCGTTCTTGAAGACGCTGTAGGCGAGTAGAATCGTAATTGAATATGTTTCTGCAATTTTCTTCCTTGACCTTGGTGGGTTTCCTCTCTGCTGGTTTCGTTGTTGCGCAAAACGGACCGGAGACGGCGATTCGCGGGACTAAAGAGTTTAGTAAACGCGTTGTGGTTTCGGGGCTGGCAGGGCCTTGGGAGGTGACTTGGGGGCCCGACGGGAAGCTTTGGGTAACCGAGCGGACCGGGAAACGGGTGACGCGGATTGACCCAGCGACCGGAGAGAAAAATGTCGCGATTACGATCAATGAGGTGTCCGCACCCGGTGGGCAGGACGGGCTGCTGGGGATGGCTTTGCATCCGGAGCTTTTGAAAGGCACGGGGAATGATTTTGTCTATGTCGCCTACACGTACGTGGACGAGGCGAAGGGTCCGGATCCGAGCGTGAAGGACCTGAAGAGCCCGTACCGGTTTCTCTACGCGAAGATTTTGCGAATGAAATATGACGCCGCCAAGGGGACGCTGAGCGATCCGGTGACCGTAATCTCGGGGTTGCCGGCGGGCAACGACCATGTGGCGGGACGGTTGAAGTTTGGCCCGGATAAGAAGCTGTACTTGACCCTGGGCGACCAGGGGAATAATCAGCTGGGGAATGTCTGTCTGGCGGTGGAGGCGCAGCGGTTGCCGACGCAGCCGGAGTTGGCGGCGAAGGATTTTGTTTCGTACGTGGGGAAGTCGCTGCGGATCAATTTAGACGGTTCGGTGCCGAAGGACAATCCGAAGTTGAACGGGGTGGTTAGCCACGTGTTTACTTATGGCCATCGGAATCCGCAAGGAATCGATTTCGGGCCGGACGGGACGCTCTATGAATCCGAACAGGGGCCGAAGACGGACGACGAAGTGAACATTCTGAAGAAGGGCTCGAACTACGGATGGCCGCATGTGGCGGGTTTCCGGGATGGGAAGGGGTTTGAGTATGCGCGCTGGGCGGAGGCGAAGACGCCTTGCTCGCAGTTGCGATTCAGCGATTTGGCGATTGATCCATCGGTACCGCGGGAGCCGGAATCGGCGTTCAAGAAGAAGATGCAGGAACCGCTAGCGACGCTGTTTACGGTGCCGACGGGATTCAATTTTGCGGATCCGAAGTGCAAGGGAATCGACTTTATTTGCTGGCCGACGGTGGCGGTTTCGAGCGTGGAGCATTACCAATCCAAGGGGACCGGAGTGAAGGGCTGGGACCGGGTATTGCTGGTGACGGCTTTGAAGCGAGGGTCGCTGTACGTGGTGCCGTTGAAAGCGGACGGGAAGTCGGCGGCGGGTTATATTTCGCGGTTTTTCCAGTCGGAGAACCGGTTTCGGGATACGGCGGTGAGCCCGGACGGAAAGACGATTTTTGTGGCGACGGATCCGGGTGGTTTGGCGGGGACGATGGCGGGGGGGACGACGACGCAGATGGAGAATCCGGGGGCTATTTTGGCGTTCACTTATGTTGGCGAAGGGACGGGGTTGGTGCCGGAGGAGATGCGACCGGTGAGCGAAGTAAAGGAAGTGGGTCCGAAGGTAGTGGCGGGCGGGATCGCGCCGCAGTTTACGGCGGCGCAGAGCGCGGCGGGTAAGACGGCGTATAACTCGAATTGTGCGGTTTGTCATGGGAGTTCGATGACGAACGGGACTTTTGGGACGCCCTTGGCGGGTGAGTATTTCAAGAGTAAGTGGTTTGGGCGGACGGTGGAGGCGTTTTATGACAAGGCGCGTAAGACGATGCCGCCGGCGGCTCCGGATTCTTTGCCGGGGGATACTTACGCGGACATTGTGGCTTATATTCTGGAGCTGAACGGGTTCAAGGCGGGGGAGGGCAAGATGGCAGCGGGGGGCGATGGTTGGGGGAGGATGACGATTCGGTAGGCGGTAACAGTTTGTTGGCGGCAGTCCTCTCTCCATGAGGACTATTACATGGCTTCTTTGCGACGCGCTGCGGGGAAACCTCGAGTTTCCCATTATATTTTAGGATTTTATCGGAGTGAGGAGCACGGAGCAGAGGCGCTGGAAGCGGCGAGGTCAAGCGGCCTCCGTCGTTCGGGAGTAATTCACCGTTCGCTGGGCGGGGGATTGCAGTATTCGCATTTGGGAACGGGACCGCGGGAGAGGGTGGCTTTGGGGGCCGGGGTGGGGCTACTGTTCGGCGCTGCGGCGCTGGCGTTCGGCGTAATTGGTTGGGGGTTGGGGCTGGCGGCGGCGATAGGTTTTTGGGTGGGGTGGTACGGGACCCGGTGGCTGGGACTGGGTTTACAAAGTGGCGTTCTGCGGAGCTTTCGGGGGCTAGTGCTGCCGGGGGAGAGCTTGGTGGTGGTGGAGACGACGGAGGGGCGAGCGCCGGACATGATGGCAGTGCTGCGGCGAACGGGCAACCCGTCGGTGTTTGCTATGCGACCGGGGCCTGGATTTACGACGCTGGCGACCGAGCAAGGCAGCCGGCGAGAGCCGGCCAATATGGCGGATTTAGGGGAGTGCGCGACGGAGTTAGCGACGCGCCACGAGCTCGAGGAGAGTACGCGATCCCGGTCGCTGCTGCCGCTGTTGCGGGAGTGCGAGGGGGTGATTGAGGCATCCCGAGCGGATTTGGCGGAGGCGGCGCGGCTAGATTATGGGGTGTCACCGGCGGCGGAGTGGCTGCTGGACAATGCTTACCTGATTCGTTCGAACATAGCGGATATTCGGCACAGTCTGCCGGACAATCACAACAAGATTCTGCCGGTTTTGAAGGATGATCGGTGTGCGGTGCGGCTGCGGGTTTACCAGTTGGCCGCGGAACTGATTGACGGAACGGCGCACCGGCTGACGGAGGAGTCGATCGTCAACTTTCTGAACGGGTATCAGCAACGGTCTCCGCTGACGATTGCGGAGCTTTGGGTGTTTCCGTTGATGTTGCGGCTGGTATTAGCGGAGCGGCTGCGGCGGCTGACGGAGCGGGCCAGTTTACGGCAACACCAGAAGGAGTCGGCCGATTTCTGGGCGGATCGATTTTTGAATGCGGCAGAGCGGACGCCGAAGGAATTTAACGAGATGGTGGCGGAGTTGGGACGGCGGGGGGAAGTGATTACGCCGCACTTCATTGAGAGGTTGGGGGAGCAACTGTACCAGGAAGAGACGACACTGGTGCCGATTCAGAACTGGATTCAAGAGAAGACCGGGCAGCGACTGGTGGATGTAATTCGGCGGGAGCAGGCCGATGAGGCCAGCGATTTGATGTTGATTGCGGGGGCGATAGGGAGTTTGCGGGAGCTTTCGGAGTTGCAATACCCGCGGATTGTGGAGTCTGTAAGCCGGATGGAGCGGATTCTGCAGGAGGATCCAGGGGGGATCCATGGGCGGAGCGACTTTGCGACGCGGGATCGGAGCCGGCAGGCGGTGGAGACGATGGCGCGTCATTCGAAGGCTTCTGAGCCGGAGGTGGCGCGGGAGGCGGTCCGACTGGCGCGTGCGGGAGAGGAAGGCTGCTGCAAGGGTTGCGTGGGGTACTACCTGTTGGACCGGGGGATGGCGGAGTTGGAGGAGCGGCTGCAATGTCGAATTAGTTGGCGTGAGGGACGGCTGCGGTTCTTGCGGCGGTACCCGACGGCTGTCTATATCGGGTCTTTGCTAGCGCTGACGACGGGATTGTCGACGGCATTCGGGTTGGTGGCGCATCGTGCCGGGCTGGCCTCGGAGGGGGTGTTGCTGCTGCTCGGAGTGTTGGCCTTGTTTCCCGCGAGTGAGTTGGCTACTTACTTACTGCACTTGGTTTTGACGAACGCGCTGCCGCCGAGCGTGTTGCCCAAGATGTCGTTTGAAAAGGGAATTCCGGAGGATTGCCGGACGTTGGTTGTGGTGCCGATGATGTTGCTGACTCCGGACTCAATTCAGGGGGAGGTGGACAAGTTAGAGGTGCGGTATTTTTCGAATCCGGAGGCGAATATTTGGTATTCGCTGCTGTCGGATTTTACAGATGCGAAAGAACGGGAGACGCCGGAAGACGACGGATTGGTGGGGCTGGCGATGAAGCTGGTGGAGGGGTTGAACGCGCGGCATGGGAGCGGCCGGTTTCTGTTGTTCCACCGGGCGCGGGTTTGGTGTGAGACGGAAGAGCGTTGGATGGGATGGGAGCGGAAGCGCGGGAAGCTGGAGGAGTTGAACCAGTTGCTGGCGGAGGGGGGCGGGAACGGGGAACTGCTGCGGGTAGGCACGCTGCCGTCAGACATCCGCTACGTGATCACGCTCGATGCGGATACGCAGCTTCCGCACGACGCCGCGCGCCGATTGGTGGAGACGATTGCGCACCCGTTGAACCGGGTGGAACTGACGAGGGACGGGCGAGACCGGGTGCGAGGTTATACGATTATTCAACCGCGGGTGAGCATCACGCTGCCTTCGGCGACGGCGACTCGATTTACCCGTTTGTACACGGACGCGCGGGGTACGGACCCCTACTCGCAGGCGGTGTCGGATGTGTATCAGGACCTGTTTGGGGAGGCGATTTATCACGGGAAGGCGATTTATGATGTTCGTGCTTTCGATCAGATTTTACGGGGGCGTTTCCCGGAGCAGCGGCTGCTGAGCCATGACCTGATCGAAGGTTGCTATGTGGGTGTGGGCTTGGCGACGGACGTGGAGTTGTTCGAGCAGTTTCCGAACGATTACACGAGTTATGGGAAGCGGCAGCACCGCTGGATTCGAGGGGACTGGCAGATTGCATCGTGGATTTGGCCGCGGGTTCCGGGACCGGTGGGGCTGGTGCCCAATCCGCTGACGTTGATCAACCGGTGGAAGATTCTGGACAATCTGCGGCGTAGTTTGGTGCCGGCAGCTTCGTTGCTGTTGCTCGTACTGAGTTGGAGTTGGCGGGCGGCTCCCGCGGCGGCGAGCGGGTTGGTGGCGCTCGTACCGATTGTGCCCCTGTTTTTGCAGATTGTGGACCGGGCGATCGCGCGATGGAGGGGCGACTCGCAAGCTTGGCGGGAGGCGAACAGCGACTTAAATAGGGCGGTAGTGATCGCGGCATTTTTGCCGCATCAGGCTTATCTTTCCGTCGATGCGATTTTGCGGGTGCTTTACCGGCTGCGGGTGAGCAAGCGGAACCTGCTGGAATGGCAGACGGCGGAAGTTTCCGACCAAGCGGCTCGTTTGCATATAGATCCGTATCGGGCGCATTTCCTGATGATTTACGGGGTTTCAGCGGCGTTTAGCTTAGTGCTGGAGCTGCGAGGGAGTTTCTGGGAATCGGCGTGGTCTCCGTATCTTGTGCTTTGGATTTCGGCCCCGGTGGTGCAGTACTGGATTCGGGCGCAGCGGCGATCGGTGCGGTTGGCGGGTCGGATTGAAGGGGTGGATCAGCGATTTCTTAGGCGGATGGCGCGGGAGACGTGGCGGTATTTTGATGACCTGGTAGGGCCGGAGCACAACTGGCTGCCGCCGGACAATTCGCAGGAGGCGTTGAATATCGAAGTAGCGCATCGGACTTCGCCGACCAATATAGGGCTGTGGCTACTCTCGGCGTCGTCGGCGCGGGACTTTGGATATTTGACAGCGGGGGGGCTGGAGGAGCGATGTCGAGCGACGATGGACACGCTGGCGAAGCTCGAGACTTGCGAGGGGCATCTGCTGAACTGGTACGACACGCGGACGCTTCTGCCTTTGCCGCCCCGGTATGTATCGACGGTGGATAGCGGGAACTTGATCGCGAGTTTGTGGGTGTTGGAGCAGGCGGTGGAGGAGTTGGACGCAGAGCCACAGTTAGATGGGCGGGCTCTGAGCGGGCTGGCTGACACGCTGGCGGTAATTGCCGAGCGGTTTCCGGCCGATCACATCACGGGGGTGCCGATGGGGGTATTGCGGGGCCTGTTTGAAGAGGGAGCGACGGAGGGAGGGATCGCGGTTTTAGGGCGGATCCGGTTGGCGGTGGAACCGATGCGAACCTTGACCGATTCGCTGCGATGGAGCGACGGAGCGAGCGGAGAGCGGGCCTATTGGTATACGCGGTTGGTGAGCCAGATTGAGAGCTGGATTGGGCATGGGGACCAATATTTGCAGTGGTTGGATCTTTTGGCGGCTCCGCCGGATGAGTTTTTACAACCGTTGGGAGAGCAGGTGGTTGCCGAGCGGCGGAAGATTTTGTTGGAACTTCCGTCGTGGGGCGCGGTGGCACGAGGAGAGATCGGGTTGTTGAGCGAGACTTTGGGGGAGTCGAGGATGCCGGCGGGTATTCCGGCGAGTTTGGCGACTTGGGTGATGGACTTGCGGAAGGAGTACGAGAAGGCTCAGCGGGCGGCGGAGGAGTTGTTGGGCCGGTATCAGCGGCTGGGAGAGCGCTGTGAGGCGTTGGCGAGCGGAATGAACATGCGGTTTCTGTACGATGAGCAGAGGCGGTTGTTTGCGATTGGGTACGAGGTGGGCGGGCCGGTGACGTACTCGTCGCATTATGACCTATTGGCGAGTGAGGCGAGGCTGGGGAGCTTGGTAGCGATTGCGAAGTCCGACGTGCCGGCGGAGCATTGGCTGGCGCTGGGTCGACCGTATACGTCCGAGAATGGGCAGGTTCTGCTGTCTTGGAGCGGGACGATGTTTGAGTACCTGATGCCGATGTTATTCATGCGGAGTTTTCGGAACTCTCTGCTAGAGAACGCTTGCGCGGAGGCGGTGAAGAGGCAGATCGCGTACACAAAAGACCGTGGGGTACCGTGGGGGATTTCGGAGTCGGCGCATAGCGGGTTGGATTCTCACCGGACTTATCAATACCACGCTTTTGGGGTGCCTTCGTTAGGATTGAAACGGGGGTTGGAGGATGATTTGGTGATTGCGCCGTATGCGACGGCACTGGCTTTGCTCGTGAACCCGGGAGAGGCGATTAAGAATCTGAAGCGCCTCGTGAAGGTGGGGATGTACGGCAAGATGGGCTTCTATGAGGCGCTCGACTACAGCCGGCAGGAGGAACGGCAGGGCGGAAACGGGGTGATTGTTTACGCGTACATGGCCCACCATCAGGGAATGAGCCTAATTGCGTTGAATAACGTACTGCACCAGGGAGTGATGCGCGAGCGATTCCATGCCGACAGACGGGTTCAGGCAGTCGAGCCGCTGCTGTTTGAACGGATTCCTCCGGTGCCCTCGATGTTGGTGCATCGGCCGGTGGACCGGGTGGCGGCGCGTTTGGCGACGGAACCATCGACGCCCGAGTATCGGGTGTTCGACGAGGACACGGCGATTCCGCGGGTGCATTTGCTAGGAAACGGGCGGTATGCGCTGATGGTGACCAACACGGGTAGCGGTTACAGCAGGTGGGGTGCGTTTGAGATCACGCGTTGGCGGGCGGACACAACGCGGGACAACTGGGGGACGTTCGTTTATTTTCACGAGGAGGAGAGTGACACGCTGTGGTCAGCGACGCACCAACCGATGAACGTGAGGGACCCGCGGTATACGGCGACGTTTAGCGCGGACCGGGCCGAGTACAACCGGCTTAAGTTGGGCATTGAGAGCCACATGGATGTGACCGTATCGCCGGAGGACGATGTGGAGATTCGCCGGATCACGCTGGTGAACCAGGGGGCGAAGACGCGGAAGATCACGGTGACCAGTGTGGCCGAACTGAGCCTGGCGGTGCATGTGGCAGACCGAGCGCATCCGGCATTCAGCAAGATGTTTATTGAGACGGAGGCACGGCCGGAGTTACGGGCGCTTTTGGCCTGGCGGCGGCTGCGGTCGCCAGAGGACCCGCCGATTTTTGTGGCGCAGTTGATGGTGATGAGTGCGGGCGGAGAGGGAGTGTTCGAGTACGAGACGGACCGGGCGCGGTGCCTGGGGCGCGGGCGGACATGGCGGGCTCCGCTGCTGGCGCTAAACCAGACGGACGGATATGTGCTGGATCCGGTGTTTGTGCTGCGGCAGGGGCTGACGCTAGTGCCGCGGCAACGAATCCAGGTTTCAGTTGTGACGGTGGCAGCGGGCACCCGGGAGGAGTTGCTGCGACTGGTAGGAAAGTACAGGGACGTGGCGGTTTGCACGCGCGCGTTTGAATTGGCTTGGTCGCATGCTCAGTTGGAGTATCGTTACCTGGGGATTGGCAGCGATGCCGCGATGCGCTTTGGGGAGTTGGCGAGCCACATGCTTTATCCGAACCCGCGGCTGCGGGCCCCGATGGAGCGGCTGCGGCGGAATAATCTGCCCCAGGCGAGGCTCTGGGCGTACGGCATTTCGGGCGATTTGCCGATGGCGGTGGTGTGGGTGGACGATGTGGAGGGACTGGGGTTGGTGCGGGAGTTGCTCGTTGCGCACACGTATTGGCGGTTGCATGGGCTGAGGTCGGATGTGGTGATTTTGAATCGAGAGCCGGCCAGTTATGAACAGCCACTGCAGCAGCAATTGTTGCGGTTGGTGGAGGCGCATTCGCTGCATACAGGAATTCAAATGGCGGGCGGGGCCTATTTGCTGAAGGCTGACCAGATTCCGGCGGAGGACTTGAATTTGATTTTGTCGGTGGCGCAGGTGGCGTTGGGAGCAGGACGGGGGACTCTCGCAAAGCAGCTCAGCAGCCCACCGGAGGGGGTTGCGGTGCCGCCGCAGTTACGGATCAAGGCGGGAGTGGAGCAGCCTTCGCAGCCGTTGCCGTTTTTGGAGTTGCCGTACTTCAATGGGCTGGGCGGGTTTTCGGCGAACGGGCGGGAGTATCTGATTTATCTAGGGCCGAAGGCGCAGACGCCGTTGCCGTGGATCAACGTAATGGCGAATGCGGTGTTTGGCACGACGGTAAGCGAGGCGGGGAGTGGAACTTGCTGGTTCGGGAATAGCCAGTCGAACCGGATGGTGCCTTGGAGTAACGACCCGGTTTCGGATCCGGCAGGGGAGGCGATTTATATCCGTGACGAGGAGAGCGGGGTGTATTGGACGCCGACGCCACTGCCGGTGCGGGAGTTAGACGCTTACCGGACCCGGCATGGGCAGGGGTATACGGAGACCGAGCACAACTCTCATGGGATAGAGCAGACGCTGTTGACGTACGTGCCGGTGCGGGCGGGCGGGGCGGACCCGGTGCGGGTGCAACGACTGCGGTTGAAGAATCGGTCATCCAGGCGGCGGCGGTTGTCCGTGACGGCGTATACGGAGTTTGTGTTGGGTGGGGAGCGGGAGACGACGCAGATGCACGTGGTTTCTTCGTGGGACGAGCAGGCGCGGATATTGATGCTGCGCAACGCGTACCATGCTGATTATGGGGGGCGGGTGGCGTTCGCGGCGATGACGCCGGAGCCGAGTTCGTATTCGGGCGATCGGTCGCTGTTTTTGGGGCGAAATGGGAGTATCGAGTCCCCGATGGCCATGCAGCGGGAGGCGCTTTCCCGGCGGACGGGAGCGGGGATGGACCCGTGCAGCGCGATGCAGACGAAGTTTGAATTGGGACCGGGAGAGGAGAGGACGGTCGTGTACGTGGTGGGGCAGGGAGATGATGCGGAGCACGTGAGCCGGTTAAGCCGTAAGTATCGGGAGTTGCCCGAGGCGGAGGCGGCGCTCGCGGAGACGCGGGGTTGGTGGGATACGCTGTTGGGCACGATTCAGGTGAAGACGCCGGTGTTGTCGGTAGATTTCCTGTTGAATCGATGGTTGCTGTATCAATCGCTGAGTTGCCGGGTGTGGGGACGGACGGCGTTGTATCAATCCAGCGGGGCGTATGGCTTCCGGGATCAACTCCAGGACTCTCTGGCGCTGGTTTATGCCGCGCCGGCGATTGCGCGGGAGCTGATTTTGGGGGCGGCGGGGAGGCAATTTCCGGAAGGGGACGTGCAGCATTGGTGGCACATTCCGTCCGGGGCGGGGGTGCGGACACGGTGTTCGGATGATCTGTTGTGGCTACCGTTTGCGGTGTGCCAGTACGTGAAAGTGACGGGCGATGTCAGCATTTTGAATGTGACGAAGCCGTTTTTGCATGGCGCGCTGCTGAAGGAGGAGGAGGGCGAGGTTTATTCGCTGCCGACGGTTTCGATGGATGAGGTGTCGGTGTTTGAGCATTGCCGGAGGGCGATCGAGAAGGGATCAACGGCGGGGCCGCATGGCTTGCCGTTGATGGGGACCTGCGACTGGAACGACAGCATGAGCGGTGTGGGGGATAAGGGTACGGGGGAAAGTGTTTGGCTGGCGTGGTTTTTAATTGATGTTTTGAAGAAATTCAGCGATTTGTGTGGGGGGCGGGGCGAGACGGGGTTGGCGACCCAGTATGAGGACCGGGCGCGGGAGTTGGCGGCGACGGTGGAGCGAACGAGTTGGGACGGGGAATGGTATCTGCGGGCATTTTTCGACGATGGTACGCCAATGGGTTCGAAGGCTAGTGCAGAGGCGAAGATTGATTCGATTGCGCAGGCGTGGGCGGTAATTAGCGGGGCGGGGGAGGCGAAGCGGGCAGCGACGGCGATGGCAGCGGTGGAGGAGCATTTGGTGCGGGAGAAGGAGAAGTTGGTCTTGCTGTTCACGCCACCGTTTGAGCATTCGACTCCGCACCCGGGCTACATCATGGGTTATCCGCCGGGAGTGCGGGAGAATGGCGGGCAGTATACGCATGCGGCATTGTGGGTGGCGATGGCGTATGCGCGGCTGCAGGACGGGGGGCAGGCGGTGAAGTTGTTGCAGATGCTGAATCCGATTGAACATGCGCGGACGGCGGAGGAGTGCGCCGTGTATCGGACGGAGCCCTATGTGGTGGCGGCCGACGTTTATTCGTTGGCGGGCCAGGAGGGGCGAGGGGGATGGACCTGGTACACGGGTTCGGCGGCCTGGATGTACCGGGTATGGCTGGAGGAGGTATTGGGGTTTCAATTGCGGGGGGGACGGCTGCGGATGGCGCCGGTGATTCCGAGTGATTGGCCGGGGTTTGAGTTGACGTTTCGCTTTGGGCGGACGGAGTATCGGATTGTCGTGAAGAATGGCGGGAAGCGGACGATGGAGGAGATTGTTTTGGTGGATGACGGGCAAACGCGGGTGATCGAGGTGAATGCCGGCGGTGGGCGGGTATGATCGAGTATGCGCGGATTGCTCGTTTGCCTGACGGCGGTGGCGGTGGGATTCGGGGTGGTGCTGGGGATTGGGTTTTGGTGGCAGCCGGGGCCGGAATGGGGCATCGTGGGCGGGGTGGCGATTTGTGTGATTTCCTTGGGGATTGCTCTTCCGTTGTTAGGGATTTCGCCGTGGGAGGGCGTGGCGCGATGGTGGCGGCGGTGGAATACGAAGGCGACAGTTCTGCCGGTTGGCCGACCTGACAATCGGGCGGAGCAGATTGCTTACGAGGTGAATTCAAGCGTGACGGCGACTTGTGAGCATTTGGTGGCGATGGAGCGATCGATGCGGCGGGCGGGGATGGACGCTCGATTGTTGCCGGAGGCGGAGTGGGGGCCGGTGATTGCGGTGGCGTGCCGGATCAACGATACGGGGTTGCAGCGGGCTTTTTCGCTGCCGGAGTTTGTCTTTTATGAGGAGCGGTATCATCCGGAGCGGTATCAGTTTGATAATCCGCGGGCGGAGGTGGTTTGTGGGAAGTGCCGGGAGACGAAGGGGCGGAGTGGGATTCTGGTGTTGCATCCAGATGAGTGCGGGGCGGATACGCGGTGGTTTCCTAGTGCGCCGAATCGTGATTTGGCGTGAGGCCGAGGGCGCAAATATCGTAACTACGTCAGGAAGGAATTCGATTAGGATGGAGCCATGCCTGATTCCTTGCGACATTTTGCGATCAACTGTGACGATACCGAGCGCGCCAAGACGTTCTACGAAGGGGTGTTTGGATGGCGATTCCAAGCCTGGGGTCCGCCGGGATTTTTCAATACGAGTGATCCGGGGGTGACGGGCGCGATTCAACAGCGGCGCGAGCTGGTTCCAGGGGTGCGGATGAATGGGATGGAGTGTAGTTTTGGGGTGGAGGATATTAACGTGACGCAGGCGGCGATTGAGAAACTGGGGGGGAAGATCATCATGCCCCAGGTTGTGATTCCGACGGTGGGGACGCTGATTTTCTTTCAGGATCCGGAGGGGAATTTGGCGGGTGCGATGCAGTTTGAGAGGGCGGCGGGGTGAGGAGGAGAGACCTATGGTGGGCGGTTCCGTGATGTCAGGCCCAAGGCTTAAAAGTGACGGTCCGCCGGTTGTGGCACAAGTTTAAGACCGCGTGAACGGTTTCTTGGGGGGAAGCGGAATATCAACTTCGGCGTAGCTGCCCGGGGTTGCTGCGTTCACCGCCTCAACAACCCGTTTTACATGTTGTTGCAGCGCAGGCCATTGCGCATGAGTGATCACAACAATCGAGATCTTCCGATCTTTGAGGTCCTGCTGGTATCGAAGAATTTTGTCCGTCGTTAGCAGCAACTGGTATCCGGCCTGTTCTGCGGCGGTAAGAAGCTCGCCATTCTGCAAACGATCCCAACCCAAATCCGCTGAGATGCCAACCTTGTGTCCAGTGAGATAGCGGCTAATGAGGAATGGCGCGCCTTGATCGAGGAGAATACGCATCTACAGGGGGTAGCTGGGAGGCTTATCGAGGCTGCGGGCGGCAAAAGCGATCACATCTTGCACTTGAGCGCGATCAAGTCCACGGAACCATTCCATGATGTCATCGATATTTGCACCGGCTTCTAGATTTTCAAAGATTGCAGAAACTGGCATGCGCGTTTTTTTAGAACCCAAGCGCCACTCACCTTACCGGGGATGCTTTCGACAGAGGGGCATTGCGACCAGTCAATGGGGCTGGCAGCCTGGCCCGATTCGGTCGCCAGCTTGCGAATGAGATCTGGTAAGCTGACGCCCTGGGCGGCGGCCTGCTGGGAAAGGGCGGCGGCCTGGTGGTCAGGCAGATCTATCGTTACGGTTGTCATATGGCCGGGTTCCTCTCTGTGGGCTGGCTCATTTCAGCATACAGGGAGATACGGCCCCTGTGACGAATTCAGACCTCGGCCTCCACCCTCTAGATTTCTCACTTGCCGTCCTTGTGTAACTTCACGGTCACTCGCTCACTGCGGCGAGGTGCGGTCTGAATGGGTGTTGGCCGGGCAGTGGTCCGCTTGCAGGCGCGCGAGGGGCGGTGCTGGCAACGACTTAGGCTACGGGAGATTTTCGAGGTCGGCGAGTTCTTTGCTGTTGTCGGCCATCAAGCGACGGTGATGGCCGTTGAAGCCGGGTTGCGAGGCTAGGGTTTTCCAGACGTCCCCGGCTTTGCGATGGGCGGCGATGGCGGTTTGACGGTCGCGGGTGCGGAGGGCTCCGCTTTCCATGCTGGCGATTTGAGCGTAGATTACTCCAGAGGCCTCCCAGGCTCGGGCGGTGACTTGTTGGGCAAGCATTGATTCCGGCAGCGGATCCGCTTCCCCTGTTTGAGTGAGCGAGAGAATTTTTTCGTGGACCGCAAGAGCGGCGGGACGGTCACCGAGATGAAGCAGTTCTTGCGCCAGACCGAGACAGGCTCTCACGAGGCGAGTTTTGGACGTACCGTCCTTGGGATCGAGACGGAGCGCACCCTCCGCCGAGGAGAGCGAAGCTTCAAAGCCCTTGCGGGCGTTACCTCTTTCCCCCGGCGCGCGAAAGGTGGCAGCCAGTTCGCTTTCGGCCCAGGATTTATGGTGAAGACCGGCGAAATCTTTCGGGTTCCGGGCCACAACGACAGACAAGAGTTCCACCGAGCGGGCGAGTACGGCGCGCTTTTCGCTAGCCGACAGCATAGTGCCGAGGCGCAGGAGAGCGATCCCGAGGTCGCTCAGCGCGCGGGCGTTGGCGGTGTCCGCCTGATAGACGCCTTCGGCGAGGGCCACCATCCGCCGGTAAGCGTCGATCGACCCGGCGGTATCGCCGAGATTATCAAAAGCGGGATTGCCGAGGACATCGCCGACATGGGCGTAGGCCAGGAGAAGTTCTCGCCTGGCGTGTTCGCGATCGGGGAACCGGGCGACTTGCCCTTCGAGTTCGGCGACACCCGAGCGGTAGTTGGCGAGGGCCTTGTCGAGGGCTCCGAGTTGGCTTTGGATGGCGCCCATGCGGGCGAAAGCAGCGGCCAGATTGCTGTGAACTTCCCGCCTGTCCGGGTCGGCGGCGACCATCCGTTGCAAGAGCGTCTGGGCTTGGCCGACGTCTTCGGCTGCGCCGGGCAAGTCAGAGGCGAGTTGACGAAGCCGTCCGCGGTCCAGATGGAAGACGACGGAGAATTCGACGAAGAGCATGTCGCCGGGCTGGCGAGCGACGAGGGCATCGGCGTCGCGGAGGCCCAACTGGACGGTGGCGAGGGAGGCGGCGCGGGCTCCGGATTGGCGCTGGATATTGCTGAGACGGGTAATGACGGTAAGGCGTTCGAGTTGAGCGTCGTGGTGGTTGGGATCGTGCTGGACGACGTCGTCGAGGAGAGACTGGGCCCGTTGGAGGCTGACCAAGGCCGTGGCGGGATTGCCGAGGTTGCCATTGACGCTACCCCCCTGCACTTCGCCCATGCGGAGATAGGCGTTGGCGAGTTGGCGTTTGAGTTCCCAATCGTTGGCGGAGCTTTGGGCCAAATTATCGAGATATTCGATGCCATTTTTGGCGAGGAGTTGGCGGGCGCTGAGGGAGCCGGGAAGTTCGCGGATGGCGCGCTCCACGTCAAAGACGATGGTGGTGGCCAGTTGGCGGACCTGGTCGAAACGTTGTTGGGCGAGGCGGGCTTGGCGGATGGAAACGACGGTTCCGGTGATCATCGCTCCGACGGCGAGGGCTCCGAAGGCGACGGCAACCCGATTGCGGCGGATGAACTTTCCGGAGCGGTAGTAGAGGGAATCGGGGCGGGCGAGGATGGGACGGTGGTCGAGATGGCGGCGGATGTCCTCGGCGAAGGCTTCGACGGATTCGTAGCGGCGGTCGGGATCTTTCTGCATGGCACGCAAAACGATGATGTCGAGGTCACCGGCGAGGCGTTTGGAGACGGTGGGATCGGAACAAGAGGAGGCAGCGCTGGGAGGGAGGGTTTCTTCGGTGCAGATGGCGCGTTGGAGGGCGAGGGGGGTAATTTGATCGATCTGGTGGGGTTTGGCACCGGAGAGGAGTTCGTAAAGAACAGCGCCGAGGGAGTAGATATCGGAGGCAATGCGGATGGTTTCGCCGAGGATCTGTTCCGGGCTAGCGTAGTCCGGAGTGAGCATGCCGATGCTTTGAGTTTCGGAGGATTCGCGGGTTTCGGCGAGGAGGAGCTTGGAGATGCCGAAGTCGAGGAGTTTGGGAGCGCCGGCATGGTCGATGAGGATGTTGCCGGGCTTGATGTCGCGATGAACGATAAGATTTCGATGGGCGTATTGGACGGCGCTGAGGACGGGGAGGAAGAGGCGGAGACGGTCTTCGGTGCTGAGTTTGAGGGCTTCGGCGTGGTTTGTGATCCAGGCTCCGTCGATATACTCCATGACGAGATAGGGAACGTTTTCGGGGGTGGTGCCGCCGTCGAGGAGGCGAGCGATATTGGGATGCTGGAGGCGGGCGAGGATCTGGCGTTCGCGACGGAAACGTTGGAGAATGAACTCGGTATTGAGGCCGGGCTTGACGAGTTTGATGGCGACTTGGGATTCGTATTGTTCGTCGGCTCGGGAGGCGAGATAGACAGCGCCCATGCCACCACGACCGAGTTCGCGGACGAGGGAGTAGGGTCCGATGCGGCGCCCTTCGACGGTGGCATCTTCGCTCGAGCGGAGGCCGACAACGGCATCCTGGACTTGAGCGACGATGATTTCACCGGCGCCTTGGCTATCGCTATCGAGGAGAGATTCGACTTCGGCGAATAGATGGAGATCGGCGGCGCAGGCGCGGCCAAGCCAGGCTTTCCGTTGCGGGGGTGGGAGTTCCAGTGCTTCGTTGAAGAGGGCTTCGACCTTTTGCCAACGTTGGGGGTCCATGGGGGCTAGGCGGTGGGAATGCGCGAAAGTTCGCGGTGGAGCCAAGCTTCGGCGAGGCGTTGTTCGCGGCCGACGGTGGCCATGGAGATGTCGAGGGCGAGGGCGGTTTCATCGAGAGAGAAGCCGCCGAAGAAGCGGAGTTCGATGATTTTTGCTTTGCGGGCGTCTTGGAGGGCGAGCGAATTGAGGGCGTCGTCGAGGGCTTCGAGGTCGCGGCCGCGGGCCGGGGAGAAGCTGACGATTTCGTCGAGGCTGAGCTTTTCGGCGCCGGAACCACGTTTGGCGCTATTGCGTTTGCGGACTTGATCGACGAGGACTTGCCGCATGAGGTGGGCCGCGACGCCGAAGAAGTGGGCACGGCTTTCCCAGTCGGGGAGTTTTTGAGAGACGAGGCGAAGGTAGGCTTCGTGGACGAGGGCGGTGGGTTGGAGAGTGGCCATGTCGCGCTCGCTGCGGAGGTAACGGTCGGCCAAACGGTGCAATTCCTGATAGACGAGCGGTGTCAGGAGATTGAGGGCGGCTTTGTTGCCGCTCTTCCAATCGATGAGAAGTTGGGTAACGGCTTCGGGGGCCGTATCTTCTGGCGGAGCAGACATTGGAGACCATGGTATCCCTTTCGGAAGAATAGTTGTAATTTCCGGGGGGAGCGTGAGCGAAAAGGAGGAGCTTTTCCGCATTGGGAAGGGGAGAGGAGGTTGCATGGGTAAGCGAGAGCCGAATAAGTTTGTTGAGCCTGCGGCGTTGCCAGGCGAGTGGTTGGATGTGCGGGAGACGTATTTTTGGCATGATCGGAGCCCGTGGGCGGTGAAGCACGCGGTGGAGAAGTTGATTGGGGTGCTGCTGGATCGGGTGGGGGAGGAGGCGGAGCTGTTGACTTATGAGGGGCGGACGACGGCCGGGGGCGAGGGGAGAGGGTTTCGGCTGCGATTTGAGGCGGTGATCGATAATCGGAAGCTCTACTCTTTGCGGGTGGAGAGCACGGCGTCAAGGCGGTGGTGGACGGTGGAGAAGTTTCTGGAGGGTGCGGCGCGGGCGTTTGCGCATTGGAGGGGAAAATTAGAGATTCCGGTGGGTGAGATTGCTTGGGAGAGCGCGAGTTGGGAGCGGTATCGAGAGTCGCAGGAGGAAAGCGTAGCCGTAGCAAAGGAGGCGGAGGCGGGCGGGCAGAAGGAAGATCCGGGGCCGATTTTGGAGCTGCAGAAGGCGGTGATCGCGGGGTTGCGGGCGGGGCAATCGTTTCACAGTTCGCATAAGGAGGGATGGACGAGTATCTGTTTTGATGGGCGGACGTTCATCCGTTTTGACGAGGGGGAGAATCCGAAGACGGAGCGGTATGCGACGGAGGCGAAGGTGCTTGTGTGTGTGCGTAATTTTTATGATTGGGAGTCGCGGCGGGATACGTATCCGCATCGTCCGCCGGAGGTGGAGGTGTGGAAGGACATTTTGATGCAGTTGCGGCGGTGAGGGGGGTTGACTTCGGAGGTGGGGGGAGCTAGTTTCAGCGGTGTTGCCTTATGCGAATATTTTGCTTGTTCTTTTTTTCAGTCGGGATGGCGGGGGGACTCGCACAAGATCAGACGGTGAAGGTGAAGGACGGGACGCCGGGGACGAATGGGGTGATGGTGTGGGGGGATTATGGGGG
>JBKJLJ010000701.1:0-14593 GCA_046597015.1 Bryobacteraceae bacterium | reverse complement strand
GCGTTGGCCCGCCGTCGATTGAACTCGCCCGTAGTCGGGCGCTACCTTTTCCGGGCACGGGGTGGGCAATTGAGCCCAGGGTTGCTGATTACTTCGGAGAACCTCCTCCCGAACGCCCGGATTGGTTCTGCCTACACGACCGCGCTCAAAGCCGAAGGTGGTGTTAATTACCAATGGACACTGCTGCCGGATCCGGGCCAGACGCTGCCTGGGCTGACCCTCAACGCCGGTGGGGTTTTGGCTGGTACGCCGACAAGGGTAGGAAGCTATCAATTTACGGCCACCGTAACCACTCGTATCGATGGAGTCGACGAGACGGCGGCGCAGAGGTTAACATTACGGGTCTTACCGGCGTCGTTAGAGGTATCGAGTCGAAGTTGTCCGTTGCCCGAGGCAACGGTGGGGATCTCCTACCTGCAGACGCTCTTGGCATCCGGCGGCCCGGGCCCATATCTGTGGTCGTGGGGCGAGAACGGCGTGAGTGCCGTCCCTGGGCTGAGTTTGATGGAGAATGGTACTCTTTCCGGGGTGCCCAGTCGCGGCGGGTCTTATAATTTTGTCTTGCGGGTGGCGGGAAGCACGCGCACGGATATAGAACCAGGCAGTCAGGTCTGCGCCTTAAATGTTAGACAACCGTTCCAGCAGCTGACGGTGGCGGCCTGTCCCAGCGAGTGGGGCACGCAGGGTGTTCCTTACGAAGAGATGGTGCGGGCAGGAGGGGGTCTGGCGCCCTTCCGTTGGGCGGCGCTAGGCGCGCTGCCAACGGGTGTGCGCCTGGCCGAGTCGGGTCTATTGAGCGGGACCCCGGGAAGTACCGGGCGATTTGTTTTCGCCTTGGAAGTGGCCGATGGGCTCGGTCGATCGAGTCGTACGACTTGTACTCTAACGGTCGGCAGCCAAGCGCTGACCATTCAGAACGGCTGCCCGCTCTCAACCTTGGAGACAGGGGAGCGCATAGGTATTGACCTGAGTGCATTGGGAGGAAGCGCCCCTTATTCCTGGAGCACGGCTGGGACGATCCCCCCGGGCTTAATGCTGAGCCCAGAGGGAGCGTTGCGGGGAGCGGCCAATGCGGCTGGGTCGTATGGGTTCCAACTGGTAGTCCGCGATCGCAATGGATTGAGCGCGGCGAAGCCATGCTCGTTGTCGGTAGTGCGGGCGGCCTTGAGCATCTCTGCCTGCCCCCTCCCCGCCGCCAAGCTGGGCCAGAGCTATGAGACGACCCTTTCCGCACTAGGAGGCTCGGAGCCCTTCGTTTGGAGCGTGAACGGAGTGCTACCGGAAGGGATTAGCCTAACTTCGTTCGGGAAACTGACCGGTAGCCCCAGAAATCCGGGTACCACTGTGTTTTCCTTGCAGGTTCGTGATGGAAATGGCCGGAGTGCGACCCAGGAGTGCGAGTTCTTTACCGAGCCAAAGCCGCTTCGGCTGATGGGGGATTGCCCCTTGCCCGACGCGACCGTGGGTTCGTTTTACCGGAGCCATGCCCTGCCGGACGGTGGAATCCCGCCTTATCGGTTCGGTGTGGAGGGTCGGCCACCGGGTGGGATCACGTTGGGTACGGACGGTTGGTTTTCCGGGAGCCCGGCCGGAGCCGGCACGACGGAGTTCGCGATCGTACTCGAAGATTCCCGCCGAGCAGCGACCCGACGTACCTGCACCCTACGCTCAAAAATCCCTCCGTTGCCCGGCCTCCGACTGGTCGACCCCCAGCCTTCTGTGGTTGCAGCGAGCCGGCCGATCCCGGTTACCCTGCAGTTAGAGCAACCGTATCCGCTGCCGATTTCAGGAACTCTAACCCTTACCAACATCCCGGACACGGGCGGTGGTGACGCCCGGGCCAACCAGGCGGATCCGGTGGTCGTGTTTTCGACGAACGGCAGACGGAGCCTCGACTTCGTAATCCCGGCAGGGACGCTACGATTTGCGACCACGGTGGCGAATTCCGGTTCCGTTGCTGGCACAATCCAAACACGGGTTGAGCGGCTAACAATCGCTGGACAGGATGTCCTATCTTTGCCGGGGGCGGCGACTGTGGCCGTCCTGCAATCACCTCCCGTGCTGACCGATGCCTGCTACACCGTCGCGGCCGGAGCGCTGAGTGTCCGCCTGTCTGGCTTTAGTTCAACGCGGGAATTGAAAGTCGTCACAGCCTTCCTCAATGGAGCAGAGGTCAAGGATTTGAATATCGCTTCGTTCGCTGCCGATTTTTTCGGGAACGACCTGAACATCCGAACCGGGGGCAGCTTCCAGATCGAACTCCCGATTCCGATTCCGGCCTCTGCGAACGCGGTGAGCGTCGAAAGTCTCCGGATCACCTTACAGAATCGGGTCGGGAACTCGACCGAAAGGAGTGCTCGCGCCTGCATTTAGTCAGGAGAAAACCACCCTTATCTAGGGACTCTTGCTGATTGGGCTACCGCCGCTTCCTCCTTACAATGGGTTATACCAAAGCGGCAAGGAACCACAGCAATGCTAGCTACCAGAGCGTCGAAGTCCTATTATTCCGAGTCAGAAGCGGCAGAAGCCCTCGGTGTTTCGATCGAGCAGTTTCGTTCGCTCGTTCGAACCCACATCGTCCATGGCGAAGAGGAGCAGCTAATGATTCCCTCGACGACATTTCAGCCGTCTGATTTGGTGGTCTTGCGTCTACTCGGCAACCTCCGATAGCGATACAATAAGCGGGTTATGGCGAAACTCGGTTTTCTCGGATTGGGCATCATGGGTTACCCTATGGCCCGGCATCTTCTTGACGCAGGCCACGAGGTGGCGCTCTGGTCTCACACAGCGGCCAAAGCGACCGAACTGGCCGCGGGGCGTAACAATGCCAAGGCCTGCTCTACGCCCAAAGAAGTGGCAGAAGCGGCCGACTGCATTTTCCTGATCGTCGGCGATACGGCCATGTCCGAATCGATCGTGTTCGGTTCAGACGGTCTGCTCGCGGGGGCTAAGCCTGGGGCGGTGATCGTCGACGCCTCGACGGTCGCTCCTTCTTACAGCCGTTCGGCGTCAGAACGATGTCGCTCCAAGGGAGTTCAGTTTCTCGACGCCCCTTGCACGGGATCGAAGCCGGGCGCAGAAGGAGGGACGTTGACCTTCATGATCGGCGGCGATCAAGCGGTCTATGAATCCGTCAAGCCGTATTTTGAACCGATGGGAAAGCAACTTTACTACTGTGGCGGTCCCGGCTTGGGCATGAACGCCAAGCTAACCCAAAACCTAATTTTGTCGAACTTGTTGCAGGCCTTCAACGAAGGGATGGTTCTGGCGACCAAGGCGGGAGTCGAGCCAGAGCTGATGGTCGATATTCTGAGCAACTCCGCCGCTCGGAGTGGATTGATCTCCTTTAAGGCACCCTACGTTTTCCGACGCGACTTCTCTACAAATTTTTCCGTAAAATGGATGCACAAGGACATTGGGCTCATGCTGGACTCCGCCAAAGACATCGGAGTGCCCCTTCCTTTAACTTCTTTAACCCACCAACTCTTCCAGGACGCGATCACCCACGGGGTGGGTGACGAAGATATCTGTAGCACAATCAAGGTGTTAGAGGGAATCGCGGGCGTGGAAGTGAAGGGCAAGGTAACGAGCTAAGTCCGATTCTTCAATTTTTCACAAAAAAAGTCTTGCGATTCCAAAAATCATATACTAATATTGAAAGTAAGACGGGGGGGCAACTCCCACCAAAGCGAGACTAACCTCAATATAGACCCCTGAAGCATCCCTCCCGTCGCCCTTCGGGGTTTCCTACCCCAGGCTGCTTCTCTTCTCCCCAACAAGTGTCAACCTGAGTGTTACCATAGGCTTGTCTGATCGGATGAAGACACTGACCCTACTTGGATCGACTGGTTCGATCGGAACCAGCACCCTTGACGTTGTCCGTCACCGACGGGATAGCTTCTCGGTTTATGCCCTGGTCGCAGGGAGCAACCTCGACCTCCTGGTCGACCAGATTCGCGAGTTTTTCCCGTCGGTCGCCGTGGTGGCTACTGCTGCTTTGCGGGATCAGTTGCATGACAAGCTGGTCGAGGCGGGCGTTCCGGTCCCACAACTAGAGGCCGGAGCCGAAGCGCGAGTCGCGGTCGCAACTGCGCCGGAGGTCGACATTGTCATGTCCGCCATCGTAGGGGTGGCGGGACTCGAAGCGACTTATGAAGCGGTGCGGCGGCGAAAGATCATCGGCTTGGCCAATAAAGAGGTGCTTGTCGCCAGCGGGCAACTCGTCATGGACGCCTGCCGGACGGCAGGTACGGAGATGATCCCCGTTGACAGCGAGCATAATGGAGCCCATCAGTGCCTCCGGGCGGGTCGCCGGGACGAAGTGACTAAACTCATTTTGACCGCTTCCGGGGGCCCGTTTCGGAAAACTCCGGCAGCGGAGCTGGAAAAAGTAACCATTGCGCAGGCGTTGAATCATCCTACATGGAAGATGGGGCAGCGCATCACAATTGATTCCGCGACGATGATGAACAAGGGCTTCGAAGTCATAGAGGCTTGCTGGCTGTTTGATTTTGCCCCGGCTGACGTCGAAGTCGTGGTTCATCCGCAATCGTCCATTCATGCGATGGTCGAGTACAACGACGGGTCGGTGATCGCCCAAGTTTCAACGACTGATATGCGCATGCCCATTCAGTACGCGTTGACCTACCCCGCCAGAGCGGCGGCACCGGTCCCCCGGATGGATTGGTCGAAGGCCCGCACTTGGGAGTTCGAACCGCCGGATCTGCAGAAGTTTCCGCTTTTGCGATTAGCTTATGAAGCGCAAGCCGTTGGGGGTTCTGCTACTTGTACGCTGAATGCCGCCGATGAAATTGCCGTCGGAGCATTTTTAGCTGGCCGTGTTTCGTTTCCGGGAATTGCGGAGATTGTGGAAGCGACATTAGAAAAAGTACCCAACCGGACTCCGCGGTCCGTCGAAGAGGTACTCGAGATTGATCGGGCAAGCCGAACGACGGCCCAAGAGATCGCAGACAGGAAAAGTTTGTAAGGCAGGCGAAATATGGTTCTCTTTCAAAATATTTGGTGGGTTCTCGTTCTCATCGGGATCATGATTCTGATTCACGAGCTGGGTCATTTTTGGGCGGCCCGCTTTTTCGATGTGCGCGTCGAGGCTTTCTCCTTCGGCTTTGGTCCGCGTTTGTTCGGCTTTCGCCGGGGAGAGACGGACTTCCGCGTCTCGCTGATCCTTTTTGGCGGGTACGTTAAAATGACCGGGGAGCAAACTGGCGAGGATGGGACGCCCGATTCGATGGTCGAGGATCCGCGTAGCTTCCAGGCCAAACCCCGGTGGCAGCGGATGATCATTGCCTTTGCCGGTCCGGGTATGAATATCCTGCTGGCCCTCGCCCTTTTGACGGGATTGTTTATGTACCGCTATCCGAAGGTGGTCGGATCGGACGGTCCCGCCTTCGTTGGGTACATCGCCAAAGACTCGGTGGCCGCCAAAGCCGGGATTAAAGAGGGTGATCGCATCGCCCGCTTCGACAATATTGCGGATCCGACTTGGGAAGATGTCACTCTGGCCGAGATCGCCGCCGCCAATCGCCCGGTCCCGGTGGTTTTAAGCCGGGGTACTGAACAGGTGGTTGCCACGCTGACTCCGGCGTTGCACGAGCAGACAGGCGTGGGAACAATCGGCTGGGGAGAACAGCACGAAATCCAACTGGGCGGGGTCAGCGCCAAGATGGAGGCCGAGCGGGTTGGCCTGAAATCCGGAGATCTTCTCGTCGCACTTGACGGCGTACCGTTGCGCTCCACGCAGATGCTGCTCCAGATGCTTCGGGACGGGGAGGGCAAGCCGGTCGAGCTCACCTTTAGCCGGGATGGAGCCGTTGAGAAAGTAGCCATGACGCCCAGCGTGATAGCTGATGGCCCCAATAAGCGATACATGCTCGGGGTTCAGCTTTCTGCCCGGGTGACTTATGTACAGCTCCCCATGGCTGAAGCCTTCAGCGAAGCGGCCCGGCAAAACTACCGTAGCGCCGGCTTAATCTTGCAGTTCCTCCAGGGCTTGGTGGAACGACGCATGTCGGCCAAAAGCTTGGAGGGACCAATAGGGATCGCCCGTCTGAGTGGAGACGCCGCGCGGGAAGGGATGGCGCCGTTCATTGGCCTGATGGCCGCGGTGAGCCTGAATCTCGCCATCTTTAATCTATTGCCTATTCCCATCCTGGACGGCGGTACGATTCTGATGCTGGCAATCGAAATGATTATGCGCCGCGACTTGAGTATCCAAGTGAAGGAGACCGTTTTCAAGCTCGGCTTCGTGTTCTTAATGATGGTTGTGGCCTTCGTCCTTTATAACGACATCAGCAAGCTGCTGCCTGGGTGAGACTCTTAGGGCGGGGGGAATAACCCTCCATCCTGCAACCGCTTTTGGCCCTCCGGCCCAACCAACCAAGCCAGCAAACGCCGTCCTGCTGGAGAACCGGCAATGGCCACGCCGTATTGCGTGAGAGGCGCATGCATCTCGGCGGGCACCAGGACACCTCCCCGAGCATGGACCAATGACCACGAGGTCAGGGTGCCGTCCACATTCCCGCTTTCGGCGAACTGGACCGTCTGCCGAACTGACTCCGCGTACACAAGTTTGGGCGCCAAGCGGTGCCACAATCCGGCCTTCTCGAGCGCCTGGCGCGCCGCTTGCCCGTAGGGAGCATGGGCCGGGTTAGCGATCGCGATCTGGCGGACGGCTGGGTCGAACAGGTCCTCCAAACGTTTCAATCGTCCCGATTTGGACCACACCGCTAAGCGACCCGTCGCATACGGATGCAGGTCTTCCCGCTTCGCCTTACCAGCGGCGACCAACTGCTCCGCATAGGCTCGATTGGCCGATAGGAAAAGATCGTAAGGGGCGCCGTTTTGGATTTGGCGGGCCAACTGGCCAGAAGATCCGAAAGTAAACCTGGCGTCGGGGTAGGAAGAGAGGATCGGAGCGAGATCGGAAGCGGCGGCGACGAGAGGCCCTTGGGCCGACAGATGGATACCCGAGGCAGCAATTAATGTTGACAACAGGACACGCAGATTCAATACTTGTAGTAGACTAAGGGGAGAGGCAAGAAATCTAATCATGAGCAGAATTATCGGAATCGATTTAGGAACCACGAACTCGGTTGTCGCGGTGATGGAAGCTGGGTCACCAGTGGTGATCCCCAATCAGGAAGGCGCGCGGACTACCCCGTCGGTGGTAGGTTTTACCAAGGGCGGAGAGCGTCTCGTAGGCCAAGTGGCCAAGCGGCAGGCCGTTACTAATCCCGAGAATACCATCTACTCCATCAAGCGTTTTATGGGACGCCGATTCGACGAAGTCGACGCCGAGAAGAAGCTGGTACCGTATAAGGTCCTGCCGGGCGATAATGGCGACGCGCGAGTGGAGAGCCAGGGCAAGAAGCTTTCGGCCCCGGAAATCTCCTCGATGATTTTGACGAAGTTGAAAGAGGCGGCCGAATCGTACCTCGGCGAGAAAGTGACTAAAGCAGTTATCACTGTTCCCGCCTATTTTAACGATGCCCAGCGCCAAGCCACCAAAGATGCCGGCCAGATCGCCGGTCTCGAAGTGATGCGCATTATCAACGAGCCCACTGCGGCGGCTCTGGCGTACGGACTCGATAAAAAGAAGAACGAGACGATCGCGGTGTTCGACTTTGGCGGCGGTACCTTCGACGTCTCGATTCTTGAGGTTGGCGAGGGGGTCGTCGAAGTGAAGTCTACCGATGGCGACTCCCATTTGGGTGGAGACAACATCGACGACCGGATCATGGAATGGATCGTTGCCGAGTTTAAGAAAGAAAACGGCATCGACCTGCTGCATGACAATATGGCGAAGCAGCGTCTGAAGGAAGCGGCCGAAAAAGGCAAGATCGAACTCTCGACCACTCTGGAGACCGAAATCAATCTGCCCTTTATCACCGCCGACGCCAGCGGCCCGAAGCATTTGGTGATGAAACTTACCCGGACCCGGTTCGAGCAGATGATCGACGACATTCTGCGCAGCACGCTGGCTCCGTGTGAGCGGGCGCTGAAAAACGCCAAGCTCTCGCCCGCCCAGATCGACGAGGTTGTGCTGGTCGGCGGATCGACGCGAATCCCCAAGGTCCATCAGATCGTTCGCGATATGTTTGGAAAGGAACCCAACCGTTCGGTGAACCCGGACGAAGTAGTTGCGATCGGGGCGGCGGTGCAGGGCGGCGTGCTGGGCGGCGAAGTGAAGGACGTGCTCCTTCTCGACGTCACTCCGCTTTCGCTCGGTATCGAGACACTAGGCGGGGTCTTTACGAAGCTCATTGAGAGCAACACGACGATTCCTACCCGGAAGAGCGAAACGTTCTCCACCGCTTCCGATAACCAAACCTCGGTTGAAATCAAGGTTTGTCAGGGCGACCGCGCCATGGCGGTCGACAATCGGCAGTTGGGCGTCTTCCAATTGGGCAACATTCCGCCCGCTCCGCGTGGCGTGCCGCAGGTCGAAGTGACCTTCGACATCGACGCGAATGGAATTCTGCACGTTACCGCCAAAGACAAGGCGACCAATAACGAGCAGAAGATCACCATCACCGGTTCGTCGGGCCTCAGCAAGGAAGAGGTTGAGAAGATGGTCCGCGAGGCCAAAGAGAATGCGGCCGGCGACCAGAAGCGCCGCGACAGTGTCGATTCCAGAAATCGTGCGGACGGCATGATTTTCTCCGTTGAAAAGACGCTGAAAGATCATCGGGACAAAGTAAGCGAGGCCGAAGCGGCGACCGTCGAAGCAGCGCTCGAAGAAGCGAAAAAGGCCGTGCAGGACGGCGACCCGGATAAAATCAATGCGGCGATTGACAAACTCACCCAGGCGAGTCACAAGTTAGCCGAGGTTATGTATAAATCTCCGTCCTCCGGCGGGGACTCAGCCCAAGGTGGAGCCGCTCCAGGAGCCGACGCCAAGCCGGAGCAACCGAAGGACTCGGTCGTTGACGCCGAGTTCGTCGACGTCGACGATAAGGGCAAGAAGTAGGAATCAGTGAGACGCTGCTGGGAGCCGCTGACCGGCGGGTCCCAGCAGCCTTATTCGATATGCCGGAACGCAAAGACTATTACGGCACCCTCGGTGTCGCCAAGAAAGCAACGGACGACGAGATCCGGAAGGCCTATCGTCGTTTAGCGCGCAAATACCACCCTGACCTCAACCCTGGCGATAAAGCCGCCGAAGACAAGTTCAAGACCGTTCAGGAAGCCTACGATATTTTGAACGAGCCGAAGAAGCGGCAGATGTACGACCAGTACGGCTTCTACTCGGATGCCGGCGCTCCTGGTGGCGGAGCCCCTCCGCAGGGCGGGCCGGGGATGGGCTTCGAGGGCTTCGATTTTTCAGATTTCATCAATCAGCAAGGCGGGCGGCGGCCTCCTCCCACTGGCGGGGCCGGCGAGTCCGGCGGTCGCTTCAGTGACATTTTTTCGCAGTTCTTTGGCGGCCGGGAAACCGCTCAGCAGCAGCAGCCAGAGAAGGGTGCCGACCTCGAATACTCCCTCAACATTGATTTCTGGCAGTCGATTCGCGGCACGCAAGTGCGCCTGAGCATTTCCCGGCAAGACGCGTGCACCACGTGTAACGGCTCCGGTTCGGCCGGGGGCGCGGTAGCTACTTGCGGCGACTGCAACGGCTCCGGCCAAGTCAGCCAAACGGCAGGGGCGATGAAATTCAACCTCACCTGCTCCCGCTGCAACGGCTCCGGCCGGCTCCGCAACGTGTGTCCGGCGTGCCGGGGTGAAGGCTGTACAGCGCGGATGGACTCGGTCGAAGTCCGCCTTCCCGCCGGGGTCGCCAGTGGTTCGCGCCTGCGGGTGGCCGCCAAAGGCAATGCCGGCCGCATGGGCGGTGACGCGGGCGATCTGTACATCACGGTTCGCGTGGAAGACCACGCGTTCTTCAAGCGCGATGGCGACACGATCGAAATTAAAGTCCCCATCACGGTGCCGGAGGCCGTGCTGGGAGCCAAGATCGAGGTGCCAACCATCGACGGACGGGCGATCTTAAAGATTCCACAAGGCACCCAGAACGGACAGAAATTCCGTCTACGGGAAAAGGGTGTGGCGAGTGCCCGGAAAGAGACGCGGGGAGATCAAATCGTTGAAGTTTTCCTGCAAGCGCCCCCGGCTAACGACGAACGAACCCGTGAGCTTCTCCGCGAGTTGGCCGAACAGTATCCACCCGACCCTCGTAGTGAGCTCTGGACCAAGGTATAACTAAAAAGCGAAGCTTATGGCGAAACGAAGCAAAGCTGCCTATATGATCTCGGCAGTCGCCGAACAGTACAGCCTCCATCCGCAAACCCTCCGCATGTATGAGCGGGAAGGGCTTCTTAAGCCCTCTCGCAGCGATGGGAACACGCGCCTCTACACCGACGAAGACGTCGAGCGGCTGGAAGTCATTCTTCAGCTTACGCGTGAGTTAGGGGTCAATCTGGCGGGCGTAGAGATTATCCTCAACATGCGCGAAAAGATGGAAGAGATGCAGCGGCAGATTGAGCAATTCGTCTCTTCGCTGAACACGGAGATCGCCCAGCGGGTGCGGACGCCCGCCCCCCAGGACTCCCAGGCGCTCGTTCCCGTCCGCTCCATTTCGTCCCTGATGCGTGTCGAAATCGACCACCCGGCGGCCGAACCGAAACCACGGCGCAAGAAAGTCAACGTCTAGGGATCGCTACAATAGAAGTCTCAATGCGGATTGCCCTGGGGCAGATCAATACTACGGTTGGCGACTTGGTCGGCAATGCCAGCCTTATCATGCGCTATGCGCGGCGCGCAGCCGAAGGAGGGGCGGAGGCGGTCGTCTTCCCGGAACTCGCCCTGACCGGATACCCGCCGCAGGACCTGCTCGAACGCCCCGCGTTTCTCGAGGCGGCCGAAGCGGAACTGGCGCGGCTGGCCGTCGAATCAGCCCCCCTGCGCATCGCCATCTTATGCGGCACGGCGGAAGTAGCCGACTTCAACGAAGGCAAGCGGGTGTGGAATACCGCCGCCATGCTCCAACGCGGCAAGGTCGTCTTTCGCCAGCATAAGATGCTGCTGCCCAACTACGATGTCTTCGACGAACAGCGTTACTTCCGCCCAGCGGAAAGCCAGGAACTCGCTACGCTGGGGACGACCCCGGTCGCGGTAACCATCTGCGAAGACGCCTGGAACGATCAGACGTTTTGGGAGCGACGCCTGTATCAGCGCGACCCCGTACAGGAGCTCTCCAGCGCCGGGGCTAAGGCCATTCTCTCGATCAACGCCTCGCCTTATCACATCGGGAAACGGGCCCAGCGGGAACAGATCTTTGCGGCCACGGCGCGCCGTCACGGGATGCCGCTCGTCTACGTGAACCAAGTCGGTGGCAACGATCAACTCGTCTTCGACGGCTCCAGCTTTGCCATGGATGCGACCGGCAAGATCATCGCCGCCGCGCCCAGCTTTAAGGAAGATCTTGTCTTCGTGAACTTCCACACGGGAACCGGCGACCAGCGTTCGAGTCAGCCCGATGAGATCGAGGCGGTCTACGAAGCGCTCGTCCTGGGCACGCGCGACTACTTCGCTAAGACCGGTTTCCGGAAGGCGCTGTTGGGCCTGTCCGGAGGCATCGATTCCGCGCTCGTGGCCTGCATCGCGGTTGAAGCATTGGGCAAGGAAAACGTCACCGGAGTCGCCATGCCCGGGCCCTATTCGAGCGACCATTCCCTGACCGACGCCAAGGCCATGGCCGCAATCCTCGGCATCTCTTGCCCCACCATTTCGATCAACGCGGGCTACAACGCCATGATCGAAACCCTGCAACCAGCCTTCGCCGGGGCCGCTCCAGACCTGACCGAAGAGAACCTGCAATCCCGCCTCCGCGGCATGACGCTGATGGCCCTGTCCAACAAGACCGGTGCCCTTGTCCTCTCGACGGGCAACAAAAGCGAAACCGCCGTTGGCTACGCGACCCTATACGGCGACATGTGTGGCGGCCTTTCCGTCATCAGCGACATCGCCAAAATGAAGGTCTACGAACTCTGCCGGGTGGCCAACCGCCGCCTTAACAACGCCATCCCGGAAGCCGTCTTCACCAAGCCTCCTTCGGCCGAACTCCGTCCCGACCAAAAGGACTCTGATTCTTTACCCGAATACCCGGTGCTCGACGCCATCCTTGAACTCTATGTGGAGAAGATGATGTCGCCTGTCCGCATCGCCGAAAAGTTAAGCTTATCGCTCGCCCTGGTTCGAGACGTCACCCGCAAAGTTGATCGTACCGAGTACAAGCGCCAGCAGGCCGCCCCTGGACTCAAAGTCACAACCAAGGCATTCGGCTTCGGTCGCCGCCTTCCGATCGTACAGAGATACAGCGAATGAAAACACTCTTTCTGGCCGGCAGCGCGACGCTGCTTGCCGCCGTGCTCCTGGTCTCCCAGGCCGAAATGGGCGAACGCGTCGGCCCGCGGCCCGATGGCTCTTTTCTGCTCAACAGCGGGGCCGTGCTCAAGGCCGCCGGCCGCCAACAGGCGATGGATACCTTCCCGATGGCGTCCGCCTTGTCGCCCGATAAGCGCTGGCTGCTCGTCTTGCATGGTGGTTACAATCCTCCGTCGGTCGTAGTCCTCGATGCGAAAACCCTGGCCGAAAAAAGTCGCCTGGCGTTAACCGATGCCTGGCTCGGCCTAGCCTTCACTCCCAACGGAAAAATGGTCTACGTGGGCGGCGGCAGCCAGGCGAACGTTCACGAACTCAGCTTCGACGACAATGCCGGCCAACTCAAACTCCTCCGCTCGATTCCGATCGTTTTCAACGCCGACCGCAAACACACCGACTTCATCGGCGACGTCGCCGTTTCTCCCGACGGTCGCCTCGTGTACGCCGCCGGCCTTTTCCACGACGCGATCCACGTCATCAATCCCCAGTCCGGTCGCGTCATCGAAAGGCTCAAAACCGGTCGCCGACCCTATCGCATCCTGTTCCACCCCGACGGCAAGAGCTACTTCGTCTCTCATTGGGCCGACGGTGCCATCGGTCACTACGCCGCTGAAAACGGCAACCGTCTCGGCCTCGTCCGGACGGGCCAACACCCAACGGACATGCTTTGGAGCGATCGTCAGCCTGAAGGCGCCGATAGCGATGCACCCAAATTCAAAGGCCGTATTTTTGTCACTAACAGCAACACGAACCTCGTTTCCGTGGTCGGTGTCAGCGACAGCAACACCGCCACGGCCATCGAGTCGCTAAACGTCGCCCTGTCGCCCAACCAACCCGCCGGCATGACTCCCAGCGCGCTTGCCCTCAGCCCTGATCAGAAGGATCTTTACGTCGTGTGCTCGGACGCCAACGCGGTGGCCGTCGCCGACATCAGCCAAGCCCGCAGCCGCGTTCGCGGCTTCATCCCCACCGGCTGGTATCCCCTCGCGGCCCGCGTCATCGACAACCAACTGCTCGTTTTCAACGGCCGGGGCGGCGGTAGCTTTCCGAATCCCAAAGGACCCAACCCCACCCAGCGCCCGGCACCCCTGCACGAAGGCAACGTCGCCATGCAATACGTCGGCCGGCTCCAGCGCGGTTCGCTCTCCATCATCGACGCTTTCGACGAGGACCAACTCGACCGTTGGAGCGCCCAGGTTCGCCGCAACACCCCCTACGAAGACCGTCGCCTGCTGCTCGCTCACAACGATAGCGCCACCGCCATCATCCCCGTCCGCGCCGGAGACCCCTCGCTCATCAAACACGTCCTTTACATCGTCAAAGAGAATCGAACCTACGACCAAGTGCTCGGCGACCTCGGCCGCGGTAACGGCGATGCCTCGCTCACGCTCTTCCCGGAGAAGGTCAGCCCGAACCACCACAAGCTAGCCCGCGAGTTCGTTCTGCTCGATAACTTCTACGTCTCCGCCGATGTCAGCGCCGATGGCCATAATTGGACCACTGCAGCCATCGCTCCAGACTACGTTCAAAAAATGTGGCCCAACAGTTACGGCGGCCGCCGCAAGCACTACGACTACGAAGGCGGGGAACCTGCAGCCCTTCCGCCGGCCGGGCACATCTGGAATAACGTCTTAGCGAAAGGCCTCACCCTGCGCAACTTCGGCTACTACGTGGATAACACGCCGCTGAAAGAAGTAGGCGCTTCTACGCCCCATATCAAGGTTGTCCGAGACCCGTCCTTAAACCCGCACACGAATCGCGACTATCGCGGCTTCGATTTGGATTACCCGGACGTCGAACGCGCCAAAGTTTTCCTGACCGACCTCGCGCGCATGGAGGCCGCAGGCAAATTCCCCAACCTCTCGCTGATCCGCCTCGGTAACGATCATACGAGCGGACTCGCCGCCGGTAAGGTCTCGCCGCTGGCCCACATGGCGGACAACGACTACGCGCTCGGCCTCATCGTCGAAGGTCTTTCGAAGAGCAAGTTCTGGGACAAAATGGCGATTTTCGTCATTGAGGACGACGCCCAGAACGGCCCCGACCACGTCGACTCTCACCGCTCGCCGGCCTTCATTATTTCGCCTTACACCAAACGCGGGGCCATCGACAGTACGTTCTACAACACCACCTCCATGCTGCGAACGATCGAGCTGATCCTGGGTCTACGGCCCATGACGATGTTCGACGGCGG
>JBKJLJ010000595.1:0-4762 GCA_046597015.1 Bryobacteraceae bacterium | reverse complement strand
CCCTCGCCGGTACCCGTTTCACCCCGGCCACCCGCGTCGCCGCCGTCGTCTGCTTTTATTGCCCTACCGATTTTGAAGCCCGTTCGAAGCAGTTCGGTTCGCCCGGCAAAAATGTGACCCAATTGCTGGGCGTGACGGGGATGACGCCGCCGGAACTCGCGAAAATGCGCGAGGCTTCGGGGATTACGTACGTGAAGCGGGACATGCCGCCGATTCTGTTTATTCACGGCACCAAGGACGAGTCGGTGCCGTACGCACAGTCGACTTCGATGTGCGCGAAAATGAAATCTGTGGGCGCTTCCTGCGAAGTGTTTACGGTCCCCGATGCCGCCCACGGTATCGGTGGCTGGGAGAAGATCCCGGCCTATCAAAACTACAAGGAGAAAATGGTCGAGTGGTTGAAACTAAAGATGCAGTAGCCGAACTTACAGAGTCACAGCAGTGGATTGAGTTAGAGCGTCAATACGTGATGCCGACGTACGCCCGATACCCACTGGCTTTGCGACGCGGCAAAGGCTGCTACCTCTATGGTCTCGATGACCGGAAGTATCTCGACTTGCTGACCGGGATTGGGGTGAATGCCCTGGGCCATGCGCACCCTCGAATCACGAAGGTGATTCAGAAGCAGGCCGCGCTGCTGATCCATACTTCGAACCTTTACTATCACGAGTACACCGGCAAGCTGGCGCAGCGATTGTGTCAGATTTCGGGATTGGATCGCGTCTTCTTCACGAACTCGGGAGCCGAATCGATGGAAGGGGCGATCAAGATCATGCGCGCCCATGGCGGGCCGGACCGACCTGAGATCATTGCGCTGGAGAATTCGTTCCATGGCCGGACGATGGGTGCCCTTTCGATCACGGGGCAGCCGAAATATCGAAAGGACTTCGAACCGTTGCTGGAAGGCGCTCGCTGGGTCCCGGCGAATGATATCGCGGCGCTGGAAGCGGCGTTTAACGAGCGCACGAGCGGCATCGTGATCGAGGGCATTCAGGGCGAAGGCGGAGTCCACCCGATGCAGGGGGAGTTCTTGCGCACGGCCCGCCGTCTGGCGGATCAATACAACTCCCTGCTTGTTTTTGATGCCATTCAGTGCGGCGTCGGACGGACGGGGCAGTATTGGTCGCACAGCCTGATCGCGCCGGACGTGAAGCCGGACGTGATGGTGACGGCGAAGCCTTTGTCCTGCGGGCTGCCGCTCGGCGTCGTAATGACGAACGAGCGCGCGGCCAGCGTGATCAAGCCGGGAATGCACGGCACCACGTTTGGCGGGAATGTACTGGCTTCCGCCGTGGCGCTGGAGTTCCTTGACATTCTGGATGAGTTGCTGCCGCAGATCAACCGCGTCGGGGAGTACTTCCGCGCTGGCTTGCGGGATCTGCAGGCCAAGCACAAGTTCATCAAGGAGGTCCGCGGCCACGGCTTGATGATCGGTGTCGAACTTGACCATCCGGGCAAAGACTACGTCCTGAAAGGCATCGAACAGGGCGTCCTGTTCAACTGCACCCATGACACGGTTCTGCGCTTCTTGCCGCCGTTCATCGTAACGGAGAAGGAGATCGACCAGGCTCTCAAGGTGCTCGGCCGGCTTTTTCGGGCGTACAAGAAACCGAAGATGAAATAGTTGAGATACGGGTGCTCTGGCCCGCACTTCCTCGGTGCATGGCCAGAGCTCGCCGCATTACTCTACCCTTTTTCCCTCACTATGTTCGCCAGTTGGCGGCGACCCCTGCTTTCACGGATGAGACCGACTACCGGGCGTACCTCCACGTTTTAGGTCGCGCGGCGTCGCGGCATCATTTGTCCATCCTGGCCTACGCCCTCGAGCCGACCGAGGCCCATCTGCTGGTCCTTCCCGTCAGCCCGGCCACCCTGTCGCGAACGTTGGCGCAGGTCAATCGGGAGTACTCCCTGTGGCGTCACATTCGGAGCGAGCAGAGCGAGCCGATCTGGTCGGGACGGTTTCAGTCCTGCGCCTTTGATCGCCCCCAACTCTGGGCGGCGATCCGCTTTCTCGAATCCCGGCCGACGGCGTGCTCGAGCCGGGACACGCATCACTCGGGCGAAGATCCCGCCCGGCTGCTCGATCTGGCGCTGTGGTCGGAAGTCTATGGACCCGCCCGTTGGGCCCGCTTTGCCGGGTTGACTGAGCCGCCGTTTGAAGCTGCACTGATGGCCGGCATCATCTCCGGCCAGCCTTTGATGAACTCAGTACAAGCGAAAGCGGCTGCTAGATAGGAATAATTCTTATCTGCGAGAAAGGTGCATCCGGCTTGACTCGCGTCGCATCTATCCGATGGTATGGACCTTGAGCAGCGCATGGAATGGTTCCGCGATCGTTGCGTCTCGGCGGGTCTACCCTGTACCCATCAACGCCAAGTGCTTTACCGGGCGCTGTTGCAAGCCCAGGATCACCCCAGCCCCGAGATGCTGTTCGATCGGGTGCGGCTGGATATTCCGTCCATTTCGCTCGGCACCGTGTATCGCAACATTCGAACCTTTCTGGACAGTGGCCTGATCGGAGAAGTTAGTCTCCACCACGGTTTGCTGCGGCTGGAAGCGAACAACGAGCCCCACCACCATTTCGTCTGCACGCAATGCCGTACGATGTTCGACCTTCCCACCGAAGGCCTCGAAGAAATTCAGTTGCGCCGCCCGTTGCCGAAGGGCTTTCGGGTAAATCGCTTTCACGTCGAAGCGCACGGCCTTTGTGCCGCCTGCGCTTCAAAAAAAACTAGGAGATAGAGAAGCATGCTTGGAGTTGGAGAGAAGTTTCCCGCGTTTCATTTGAACGCGGCCGTTAGCCTCGAGAAAGGCAAAGAGTTCGCCGAGATTAATCAAGATACCTACGCCGACAAGTGGAAGGTCTACTTCTTCTGGCCGCTCGATTTCACCTTTGTCTGCCCGACCGAGATCGCGGCTTTTGGCAAGGCGAACAAAGAGTTTTCAGAACGCGATACCCAGGTTCTTGGCGGGTCTACCGATTCCTGGTTCACCCACTTGAACTGGCGTTTGCATCACGACGATCTCCGTGATCTGCCCTTCCCGATGCTGTCCGACTTTAAGGCCGAGCTAGTGACTGCGCTCGGCATCCGCGACCCGCACATCGGTGCCGCCCAGCGCGCGACCTTTATCGTCGACCCGACTAACGTCATCCGGTTCGTCAGCGTGAACGATCTCTCGGTTGGGCGTAACCCGAAGGAAGTACTTCGCGTTCTCGATGCGCTGCAGACCGACGAACTCTGCCCCTGCAACTGGGAGAAGGGCGAATCCACCCTCGGTAAGTAGGTGCCATTTGCACCACCGGGCGGGCCAACCAAGCCCGCCCTTTTTAATTAGGAATTCAATATGAACCTCGAACACTTAATGGATACTGTGCCGGCCTACGCTAAGGACTTGAAGCTCAACCTGAGCAACGTTCTGCAACAGCCGGAGTTGACGCCGCAGCAGGCTTGGGGCTGCGCGCTTTCCTGCGCCATTGCGGCCCGCAACCCACAACTCCTGGCCGCCATTGCCGCACAAGCCACGCTGACGATCTCCCCGGAAGCCGTGGAAGCGGCGAAGGCCTCTGCCGCCATCATGGGGATGAATAATGTCTTCTACCGCTTTCACCATTTGACGACTAACGAGAAGTACGGAACGATGCCGGCACGTCTCCGGATGAACGTCCTGCGCACGCATGGCATCGAACACGTTGATTTTGAGCTTTTCTGCCTCGCTGTCTCCGCCATCAACGCGTGCGACAAGTGCGTCGACTCGCACGAGAAGGTGGTGCGGGAGAAGGGCTTGGCCGAAGAGAATGTGCTGGCCGCAGTGCGTATCGCTTCAGTTATTCACGCCCTCGCCAGTGTGTTCGACGCCGAGGCCGTCCTCGCCTCGTCTTAGTCGCATTTATTTGTAGTAGACTGTGGACGGGTGAGGAGCCTGTATCTCCTCACTACTTCCCAGTCAGCAAAAAGAGGTCCCCTGTGCGGATCATCATACCCCTGTTGTGCACCCTTGTCGGTGCAGCGTTCGGTACCTGTTCGGCTTCCTCCGAAACCCCGGTGACGCTGATCATTGACGCTGCCAAGCCTCTTCCCCGTGGGGTCGCTACGGCCCTTCATCACGAAGTGGAGTATATTTTCCGGGAAACTGGCTATTCGTTTCAATGGATGAACCGGAGCGAAGTTAAGGCCGACGATTCCTTTCCGGACCTCGTCGTGATTCGAATCAAGTCAGTCTGTGGGAGCGAACCAGGCCGTGCGGGGGACGGGTCAACACGTCGCTCCGCCCTCGGCTGGGCCCATGTATCTGAAGGCGAGATGTTGCCCTTCATTGAAGTCGATTGCGCCCGCTTGGGGCGAATGCTCACCGCCGGCAACTCCCGCGAGTCAGGGCTATCGGAAAGTCAGACGATGGGTAAAGCCCTCGGCCGCGTTCTTGCTCACGAGCTTTATCACGTTCTAACAGGCAGCAGCCATCATTCTCATTCGGGCATCGCTCAGGCGGCCCTGTCTTCGGCCCATCTGACCAGTCCGACGCTGACTTTTACCGCCCGGGAACTTTCGCTTCTCACTCGTCGCAGTTATGCGGTCCGCCATGCTCAACAGCCGGTTTCGAGCCAGAGTGAGGAGCCGGTGTTCGAGTCCGGCCGCTAGCCTATTTAGTCTTAGTCGGCCATCCGACGTTTTTAAACGCCCAAGCCTTCGCCAGCCACGCTTTCGTTTCGGCCCGCAATTGGGTTTCGAAGCCCCTGTCGAACTCGGCCTTGGTTACCCAC
>JBKJLJ010000511.1:0-2655 GCA_046597015.1 Bryobacteraceae bacterium | reverse complement strand
GATCCACCGAGGGCGAAGAAGAAAAGAAAGAACATTCTGTTCATGGTGTTAAGAATGAGATCGGTAAAGCTTCACCACACCAAAGCTTGGTGAATTCAAGCCTTTTCCTGTGGAGATAGCCTAGAATAGGGCAAGCCTACGGTCTTCACAAGCCTCATAAAGTCCTATTACGTACTGGAACACTCGTTATATAAATATACGAATAGTTTATATTCAAGGCGATACAGGGATGTCTGATAGGGTTGTGGTCCATCACAACGCCTTCCGTTTTGGATTTATCTTCGATACAGTCGAAAGACGACGATTTATCGGGATGGGCGGAAGTAGAATTGTGAAATGACCCGGGTTCTAATGAGCTTCGTGATTTTGATCCCGCTGTACGCCCAACCGGCGGATAGCAGGAATTTTCAAGCCTGCATCCGGGGCCAGACCAGTTGCGACATGTCGCGGCTATCCTCCCAAGAGTTGGTGCAGGTATCCGCCGCGGCCCGGAAAAGGAACCTGGAAAAATGTCAAGCTGGTTCGCCAAGCTGTGACCCGCTCTTGCTGTCCAAAGACGAACAGGATTCCTTTCAAAAACAGGTTAGGGTCAGGAATGCCCAGAAGTGCCTTGAAGGGGGGAACGGGTGCAACCCGCTGCTTCTGACGAAGCCGGAGACGGAGGCGGCTCTGGCGGCGGCGGCGCGGCGGAACTTAGGTTCGTGTTTGGCCGGGGGGTCTAAGTGTGAACCTCTGCGGTTGTCTACTGGCGATCTGGAGCGGGTGCAGGTCGCGGCCAAGTTGCGAAACCGGGAGGCTTGTCTGCAAGGGGGTTCCACGTGCAATCCCTTGGAATTGGTGCGCGAGGATATGGAGCGGGTTCAGATGGATGCCAAGCGGCGCAATCAGGAGAACTGCATGAACGGGCGGAGTACGTGTAATCCGTTGGAGTTGGAGGCTGGTCCGGCCGCCGCGGTTGCCGCGGAGACGAAGAAGCGGAACTATCAACGGTGTATCAATGGCGCGGTGACGTGTGATCCGTTGCTGATGACGGCACCGGAGTCGGCGGCGGTAGCGGAGGCGCACCGGATGCGGGAACGGTCCAAGGTCCGCAAGAATTGAAGCGGGTGTTGGGGTTGGTGGCTGTTTTGGTGGGGCTGCTGCTGCTGTGGGCGGGGAGTGGGGTAGGGAAGTGGCTGGTGGTGGAAGACCGACTGCAGCCTGCCGTAGCGATTGCCATCCTGGGGGGGAAGATGCCGTTCCGGGCTATGGAGGCGGCCGAGTTGTACCGGGCCGGATATGCGCCGGAGATCTGGCTTCCGGCGATGGAGGGGCCCGCAGAGCATGAGCCTATAAGAAGGATGGGGTTCAGCCCGTTTGAGCCGGACCTTTATTATAAGGTGTTGGAGCGGTTGGGGGTTCCGCGGCGGGCGGTGCGGGTTTTGAATCCGTCAGCGAAGAACACAAGACAAGAGATGATAATTATCTCGCAAGCGTTGCGGGCGGCGGGAGGGGGCCGGGTGATTGTCGTGACTTCGCCGACGCATACGCGGCGGGCGCGGGTGGTTTGGACGAGGATCGCTTGGCCGTTCGATGAGTTGGTGCTCCGGTATACGCGGTATGAGCCGTTGGCGGTGAACTTGGGGAGGTGGTGGGAGAAACAGGGAGACAGAGAAATCGTCTATCGAGAGGTGGGAGGGATTGTTGACGCGGGGTTGGGGTTCCCGATGGTGTTAGTGGGGCGTTAGTAGTTCTGGTACGCCTGGGGCAGCGACGGATACGATATTTGGCGGTATCCTGGCAGTGGTGACAACTGTCTTTACTTTTTGGAGTTCGCAGATATGGTAAACAAACGTTTTTGGATAGCGCTCGTTCTGTTGGCGACGGCCGGTCTATCGGCGTGTCGGCGCAGTGCGCAGGATCATCTGAAGGTGGCGGATCAGTTTTTCAAGGATAAGAAGTACGCGGACGCTTCGCTGAACTATCGAAAGGCAATCCAGCAGGATGCCAAAATTGGGGAAGCCTATTATGGGCTGGGGCTCTCTGAATTGGAGCAGGATAACGGTCCTGTCGCTTATGAGTCCCTTCGCCAAGCGGCGCAACTGTTGCCGGAGCGGATGGATATCAAGGTCAAGCTGGCGGACCTATTGCTGGCGGCTTACCAGAAGAGCCCGCAGAATAGGCCGCTTTACGAATCGTTGCGAAAGCTCACCGATGAAATGACGGCGAAAGACAAGGACTCCTTTGATGCGCTGCGCATGAATGGGAACTTGGCCTTGCTTGACCGGAAAACGGACCAGGCGATTGTATTCTTTGAGCGGGCCAATGGAATACAGCCATTGCAAGAGTACCTCGTCGTTGGGTACGCACAAGCTTTGATTGACAACGGGCAGCCCGAAGCAGCCGAGAAACTGGGCCGGCAACTGATTGCGAAAAAGAAGGAGTTTGGCCCGATCTACGATCTGTTGTACCGCCTTGCGCTTGCTAATAAACAGGACAGCACCGCAGAGGATATTTTGAAGGAGAAGGCCCGGAACAATCCTGCCTCGCAGGAGTCGGTATTGCAATTGGCGGCGCACTTCGCCCAGCGAGGGAAAACCGAGGCCGCGCAGACTACATTGCAGGGCATTTTGGATGCGCGTCCCCTAAGGCCGATCGCGCATATAATGGTCCCCC
>JBKJLJ010000440.1:0-5406 GCA_046597015.1 Bryobacteraceae bacterium | reverse complement strand
CGGGAGTGCTCCATATAAGGTTGAGAAGGGCGTAATTGTTGGGACGACGGCCGAAGGGAGCCCGAACTCATTTCTCTGCACGGAGAAGAGCTACGGTGACTTCGTGCTGGAATTTGAGGTGCAGGTGGATCCACGGCTGAATTCGGGCGTGCAGATTCGGTCGCATCAGTACGGGGCCGAAACAGCGGTGAAGACTTTCAACGGCAAGGCGATGGTGGAACGGAAACAGCCGGTGGGCCGGGTTTACGGCTATCAGGTAGAGATCGCCAATGAGAAGGCCGGTGTATCGGGCGGGATCTATGACGAGGCGCGGCGGGGGTGGCTCGCCAATATTGCCCAGGATCCGGCAGCGAGTAAGGCATTTAAAGACAACCAGTGGAACAAGTATCGGGTGGAAGCGATGGGTGACCACATCAAAGTGATCGTGAACGGCGTGCCAGCGGCGGATTTGGTGGATTCGGCGGATCTGGACGGGTTTATCGCTCTGCAGGTGCATGCGTTTAAAGGCGATAGTCCGGCGCAGGTCCGCTGGCGAAACTTGCGAATCCAGGACTTAGGCAAGCATGCCTGGCAGCCGCTTGGTGACGGCAAGACGATGCAGGGTTGGGTGAAGAACGGGGGCGGGGAGTGGACGGTGACAAACGGCGTGTTGGCCGGGCGGGTGACGCCGGATGAGCAGAAACGCGGGTTTCTGATTTGGAACGAAGAATGGAAGGATTTTACGGTGCGGTTGCAGTACAAGATTGTGCAGGGCAATAGCGGGGTGTTCTTCCGGATGGGGGATCCGGACAATGGCACGGAGGTGAACAAGATGGGCTACGAGGTGGAGGTGGATCCGACGCGGGATGCCGGGAGTTTACAGGAGCCCGGGCGGGGCGCGCGGGGCTGGATTCTACACACCGGGCCGGCGGAGAAGATGGACTACTTCCGACCGAACGAGTTTAATACGTTGGTCATCCACGCTCACGGCGGAGATCTGACGATGCACGTGAACGACGTCAAGACGAGCGAGTTCAAGAACGATCCGGGTCGAAAGAGTGGACGGTTGGCATTGCAGTTGAACCCGCGGAAGGAGCTTGCAGTTTACTTCAAGGACTTCGCGATTCTGGCCCCGGTGCGGTGACTGCGGTGAAGGCCGGGTTTCCCGAGAGGTAGCCGGGCGTGGAGGTAGAGGGTCGCAAGAAACGAACGTGCTACTATCGCCCTCAAATGGATTCTGAACTTGATCCGCTGAATCGCCGATTCTTCGTCACGTCGCTAGCGGCTGGGTTCGCGTTAGCTGTCCAGCCAACTACGGCAGCGACGATTTCGACCGACTCGGTTGGACTCACGGCCGGAGAGGTGAAAATACCGGTGGCGGACGGCGAGATTCCGGCTTACCGGGCGATGCCCGCGAAAGGGAAGCGGTTTCCGGTGGTGCTGGTGGTGCAGGAGATCTTTGGGGTGCATGAACACATCAAAGACGTCTGCCGGCGCTTTGCGAAGGCGGGTTGGTTTGCGATTGCGCCGGAGTTGTTCGCGCGGCAGGGCGACGTGGCGAAGCTGGAGAACATCCAGGATGTCTTCCAGATTGTGGCCAAGGTGCCGGATAGCCAGGTGATGGGTGACCTGGATGCGGCGTTGGCCTATGCGAGCAAGACCGGCCATTGTGACGCGAAGAAGTTGAGCATCACGGGCTTTTGCTGGGGAGGGCGGATCACCTGGCTCTATGCGGCGCACAACCCCAAGTTGAAGGCGGGGGTGGCTTGGTACGGCCGGCTGGCCGGGGAGGCGAGTGTGATGACGCCAAAGCATCCGGTGGATCTCGCCGGTTCTATCACGGTGCCGGTGCTCGGGCTCTACGGGGCGAAGGATCGGGGGATTGGGGCGGAGACGGTGGAAAGTATGCGAGCGGCCTTACTGGCGGCGGGCAGGCCGAGCGAGATTTCGGTGTACCCCGAGGCTGACCACGGATTCCACGCCGACTATCGGCCCACCTATAATGAAGCGGCGGCCAAGGATGGCTGGTTGAAATTACAGGCTTGGATGAAGAAACACGGAGCGGCCTAAAACTATCTGTTACACAGGAGACTTTTCAAGATGCTTTACACGATTATTATTGGCTTTGTGATTGGATTGGTGGCGCGGTTCCTGATGCCCGGCCGCGACGCGGCGGGGTTTATCATAACGATTTTGTTGGGCATTGCCGGATCCTTCGTCGGCTCCTATCTGGGTCAAGCCTTGGGCCTGTACGGTCCCGGCCAGCCGGCCGGCTTTCTGATGTCCGTGGTCGGTGCGATGATCCTGTTATTCGGCTTTAGAATGGTTCAATCGAGGACCTAAATTCGTGTTTTCTGTCGCGATAATCACTCAAGTCCTGGGCTTGGCCATCGGGGCCGGGCTGAATCTGTATGCCGCTGTGCTGGTGACTGGTTTGGGCATCCGATACGGATGGCTGCCGCAACTGCCGGGCGAGTTGCAGGTACTCGCCCATCCCGCGGTGTTAACCGTCGCCGGGCTGATGTACGCGGCGGAGTTCGTGGCTGACAAGGTGCCGTTCTTTACGCCGATTTGGGACGGCATCCACACGTTTATACGGCCTGTTGGCGGGGCCTTGCTGGCCCTGGGCGCGACCGGGGAGATGGACCCGATGATCAGAGCATTGGCCATGCTGGCGGCCGGGACATTGGCTCTGGGAACGCATTCGAGCAAAATGGGCGTACGGTTGATGGCCCATACGACGCCGGAACCGGCGACGCACTCGTTGATCAGCGTGGCGGAGGACGTTGGCGTCGTGGCGTTGCTGGCGCTTGTCTTTCAATACCCGATGGTCGCGTTGCCGGTGCTCCTTGGAATCGTGGCCGGGATCGCGATCCTGTTGCCGTTGCTTCTGCGGGTGGCGCGGTTCGTGGTGGCGGGCTTGTGGGGGCGGGTGGCGTCGTTCGTCGGGGTAACGTCGACTGAAGCTGTGGAGCCCTGGATTCCGGCGCAGGTTCAGGCGGTGCGGGTTTTCAGCCGGAAGGTAAAAGGCGCCCCGCGGTTGAAGCCGGGCTATTTGTTGCTGTACGGGAATCGGACGCAGTTTGCTTTTCGGAGTTGGGGCCGGACAAAAACGATCGAGGTAGGGGCGCCGGAATCGACGCCCACTTGGGGCTTCGTCTTTAACGTTGTGCCCTGTGCCGGCGGGTCGAGCTTTTATGTAACAAAGGAATGGTGCCCGGGGCTTACTTCACAAACGCCTGGCGGAGCATTGCTTCAAAAGGCGGAGTGCAAATAAGGGCGTTGCCGCCATAGATGGAGTCGGATCCGGCGAAGTTGAAAAACTTGCCCCCCGCCTCTTCGACCAGGACCTTGAGCGGGCAGAGGTCCCAGGGTTGGGCGCTCGGCTCCACCCAGACTTCGGCTTTGCCGGTGACAATCATCATGCAGTCCGGCCCGCCGCTGAGGCTGCGGACGGCCCAAAAGTTGGCGCAGAAATCGAGGACCTGATCGCGATAGGACCACTTCTTATTGTTCTGGAGGCCGTTGAAACAGACGACCGCGCGATCGAGGCGCTCGACGGCGGAGACTTTGCAGCGGACATCGTTGCACCAGGCACCGCCGCCGACGCTGGCGAAGTAGGTTTCGTTCATGACCGGGTAATGAGCGCAGCCGGCAACGGGCTTGCCGTTCTCTTCCAGACCAAGGAGCACTCCCCAGAGCATGTTGCCCCGGACGAAGTCGCGGGTGCCGTCAATGGGATCGATGATCCACGTGCGGCCGGAGCGGGAGGGTTTGGCGACGCCTTCTTCGCCCCGTTGGCCGTCTTCGGGGAACAGATCTTCGAGCATTGACGCGATGAGCTTTTCACTTTCCTTGTCGGCGATCGTGACGGGGGAGTCGTCGCTTTTGTCTTCCATCTGAATGCCTTGCTCAAAATAGCGCATGGCCAGGGCGGAACTGGCCTTGGAGATGCGGCGCATGGCGGCGATTTCGCGTTCGTAGTTCATCTTTGGAATATTATCTAACGATGGGCTTGCGAACGGTATATTCCCTCCTTGAAGAGGCTGTGACGAAGTATGGCGACCAGGTGGCGTTGCACCAACCGGTGCTCGTGGACAAGCAGCGGAGTTACCAGACCTGGACGTGGGGAGCCTATCGCGACGCGGTGCGGGAAATCGCTTGTGGACTGCGGGCGATGGGCGTTCATCCGGGCGACATTGTGGCGCTGGGGAGCGAGACGCGGGCCGAGTTTTATTTGACCGATTTGGGCATCATGACGAACGGTTCAATCGCCGCGGCGCTCTATGCGAATTCGCTGCCGGCGGACCAGGCAAAGGCGCTGCGGACTTGCGGAGCGAAGGTCGCTTTTGTCGAAGATCCGAAATATTTGAAGACGCTGCGGGGGGCCGGCGGGGACTTAGATGTGCAGTGGGTTCTGCTCACGGGATTTGAAGAAGGGGTAATGACCTTGGCCGAGGTGATCGCGCGGGGCCGGGCGGCCATGAACGAAGACAGTGACTATTTTGATCGTATTCGGGTGATGGTAAAGCCCGGAGACTGCGCGATTTTGTACCTGACTTCCGGGGCGACGGGCGATCCGAAGATGGTCGAAGTCTCCCATCACGCGTTGGTTTCGAATGTCGATATGGGGCCGAAGGCTATCCCCATTGGCCCGCACGACCGGACGCTCGCGTTTCTGCCTTCGGCCCATATTGCGCAGCGGATTGCGATTGAGTTGCTGCCCCTGCGGCTGGGGGTGCCCGTGTGGTTCAGCGAGAGCTTGGGCCGGATGCCGCACGAATTCAAGAGCGTTAAGCCGACGTTTTTTCTGGCTCCGCCGCGAGTGTGGGAACGGGTCTATGCGACGGTGCGGACCGAGTTCCAGAAGTTCACGGGCCTCAAGAGGACGCTGGCGTATACGGCGTTGGGCATGGGGGCGGAGGCGGCGCCGTTTCGGCAGCGTGGGGAGTCCGTGCCGTTCCGCTTGTCGCTCCCGCTGATGCTGTTTGACAAGCTGGTGTTTGCGAAAATCCGGGAACGGTTCGGCGGCGAATTGAGGTTCCCGATATCGGGCGCCGCGCCGCTAAGCAAGGATTTAGGGCAGTTTTATGAGGTGATCGGGATGCCCTTGATCGAAGGATTCGGCTTAACCGAAGGGGGCATCAACTGCTTGAACCCGACGGATAAGCCGCGGTTGGGAACGATCGGCAAGCCGCTCGAAGGGGTGAAGATGAAAATCGCTGATGATGGCGAACTCCTGATCTTTTCGCCGACGAACGCCACCGGCTATTTCAAAGACCCGGTGGCGTCGGCGGGGGTGTTCCGCGATGGATGGCTGTATACGGGCGACCTGGGGAGCATTTCTGAGGACGGGTTTGTTTCCATTGTCGGCCGGAAGAAGGAGATGATTGTCTCTTCGAACGGGAAGAAAATTTACCCGTCGCG
>JBKJLJ010000417.1:0-4563 GCA_046597015.1 Bryobacteraceae bacterium | reverse complement strand
ACATCACCCCAGCGACGCCGAAGTGGTTGTTGGGTTACGCTGATCGCCAATCCAGCGCCGGGGTGAATGATCCGATCCACCATCGCGTCGTCGCCCTGGATGATGGGGCGACCCGGTTCGTGATCGCCTCGACGGACCTTTGCCTGTTTTCGCCGTCGCTCTACGACGAGGCGGCCCGGCGGCTCGAAAAGGAGACCGGGATCCCGGAGGTCCGCTTTTGGTGGACTGTTACGCACACTCACTCGGCCCCCGAGATTGGGCCGCCGGGCGTCTACAAGGTGCTGCTGAAGGGGCGCTCGCAGCACCCGGTTGATACCGAGTACACCGAGTTCATCGTCGCGTCCGTCGTGAAAGCGGCCAAGCAGGCGCTGAGCCAATTGCAACCCGCTCGTCTCTCTATTGGAACCGGCATGTCGCAAGCGAACATCAATCGGCGCGCCCGGGACATGGATGGGAAGGTGTCACTCGGCCTGAATCCGGATGGTCCAACCGACCGGCAGATTGGGCTGATCCGGCTCGACAGGGCCGATGGGACTCCCCTCGCGCTGTTGGCCAACTACGCCATGCACGGGACGGTTTTGAACGGGAGCTTTCTGAAGATCAGTGGGGATGCGCAAGGGATTGTGGCGAACTATGTTGAAACGCAACTGGGCGCGCCGATGCTGTATATCAACGGGGCTGCGGGAGATCTGGCTCCGATCTACAGCGTGTATCCCGATCCGCGAAGCGGCCATCTGACGCAGTTCAACGTGCTGCTGGGCCAGCGGATTCTCGAAGCAAATCGACGACTGCCGGCGGCCACGGCCAAGGTGAAGCTAGCCGCCTATGAGCAGTGGGTGGAGACGCCGCGCAAGGCCGGAACCGAATGGACGGACGAACTGCCGCGGTATCAGAACGGGGCGATGGTGCGGCTGCCGATTCGATTTTTGACGATCAACGATACGGCCATCTGGGCCGCTCCGGTGGAGATGTTCTGTGCGCTGGCGCTGCAGGTTCGGGCGATGTCGCCTTTTCCGAACACGTTCTACTTCGGCTATACGAATGGCTGGATTGGCTATCTGCCGACGAAAGCCGCGTTCGCCGAGGGGGGCTATGAACCGGCGACGAGCGTCTTCAGCGACCAGGTGGAAGCGGATACGACCTCGGCGGTCGTCACTTTCCTGCAGGGACTGCCCCGCGCCAACCCTTAGCAAACTGAGCGCGCAGATCGGCGATCACTTTCGAATGGGCGGCTGATTTGGCGAGATTCTCCGTCTCGGCTGGATCCTTCTCGTAGTCAAAGAGTTCGGCGTCGACTTCCTTACCCCCGTCTCTCGTGAGCCAGAGGGTGAGGCGGTAGCGCTCGGTGCGCATGGAGTAGCCCATGACGGGACCGACGCCCGGGGCTTGGCGGGGATATTGGCTGAAGGCCGCCTGTTTCCAGGGCCGGTCGGGATCTTCGAGCAAAGGGGCGAAGCTGACGCCTTCCATGCCGGGCGACGCGGGCAACCCGCAGACCTCGGTCAGGGTGGGAAACAGGTCAACGAACTCCGTCAGCGCGGCTGAAGAACGGCCGGCCGTTTTCTGACCGGGGACGCTGAAGAACAGCGGCACGCGCGTAGCCTGTTCAAAGTTGGTGTGCTTGTGCCAGAGGCCGTGGTCGCCGAGATGCCAGCCATGGTCGCCCCACAAGACGATGACGGTCTTGTCCCGCAAGCCATGGCGATCGAGGGCATCGAGGAGCTTTCCAATTTGGGCGTCGGTGTAGGAAACGCAGGCGTAGTAGGCCCGGAGCAGGTCAAGTTGGAGCGGATCGGGGATCAAGCCTTCAGCGGGAACCAAGCTATAGCTCCGCAGTTCGCCGTTGGTATGCAGGGCATAGGGGGGCGAACCGGCCGGGGCCTGCTGGAACTTCGCCACGGAAAACTTGCTAGGCGGGTGCAGGTCGAAGTACTTCTTCGGGGCGATGAAGGGCAGATGCGGCTTCAGGAAGCCGGTCATCAGAAAGAAGCGGCTGGCCTTCAACGTCTCGATCGCTCTGACGGCTTCGTCGGCCGTCTTTCCATCGGCCAGTCCATTGTCAGGCACGTCCGGCGACGCCCAGGCCGGTCCGCGGACGATTTTCTTTTTTTGTTTCCTTTCTTGTTGCGCGGGCGTGTCGGTCCGCCAGCCGTTGGCGATTACCTGCGTTTCGCGGCGCCCTTGCCAGACTGCGTTCTCTACGGATCCCCACGCCCCGGGGCTACTCGGCACCCAGTGAGGAACGGTGTAGGAGCGTCCGTCTTCCAAACCGCCGTGCCATATTTTGCTGAGCCCGGCAGTCAGGTAACCGTGATTCTTGAAGTGTTGCGGCAGCGTTACGACGTCGGGAGAAACGCCGCGGAAGTGGTGTTCGAGATCGTAGATTTTAGTCGTATCCGGACGTCGCCCTAGCAGCAAGGAGGTCCGGGTGGGGCTGCAAACGGCCTGTTGACAGTACGCCCGGCTGAAGCGCAGGCTACGCGCCGCGAGCCGGTCGATGTTCGGCGTGATGGCGAGCGGGTCGCCGTAGCAGCCCATGGCTGGCTTCAAATCGTCGACGGCGATAAACAGGACGTTGTATTTTCCGGTAACGCCTTGGGCGAACGCTGCTGACGCCACGGCCGCGCCGGCAGCGCGTAAGAACTGCCGGCGCGAGGCAGCCATATTACGCTTGCATCCCGGCGAGTACACCGCGCATGTACGCGAAGCTCTTCACCATGCCGGGGAGCGGATCCTTCAAGTTGATCTCGTACTCCAGGTTCACGTTGCCCTTGTACTTGACTTGCCGGAGGAGTTTGAACATCTCTGGCACTGGCATTTTGCCGTCGCCGACTTCGCACTGGCTGCCTTTGTCCATCATGTCGCGCAGGTCCTTCATGTGGAAGTCGTGGAGACGCGGGCCGGCCTCTTTGATGGCGTCCAGGATGTTGGTTCCGGTCCGTGCGGTGTGGCCGACGTCGATGCAGCAGCCCATGCGGCCGTCCATGTTCTTGACGGCTTCGAGGACGGAGTGGGGCGACGGGAAGTTTTTGTCTTCCGGGCCATGGTTGTGGATCATCGCCTTCAAGTCGTACTTCTTCACGAATTTCTCAATCCGCGGCAGAGTCTGCCGGTTGGGCGCCATCACGATGCCGTCCACGCCTAAGGCTTTGGCGTACTTGAAGTTGATTTCCATCTCTTCGTCGCTGTCGGTGGTCATGGTGATGTTGCCGACCGAGGCGACGCGCAGGCCGGCCGCTTCGAACTCTTTGCGGGCTAGGGCCCAGTCGGCGACATCGCCTTTAATTTTGGCGTGGAAATCCTTGAGGGAAATCGAGTCTACCTGCAGAACTTTCAACATTTCGATCGCCTGCGGCCGCAGGAATCCGCGAAGCGAATAGGTGGCCACGCCGAGTCGGAACCCGGCGGAGGAATCAACTTTGGGAGCGGCGGCGGCGCTGAGCGGTCCGGCCGCGGCCATCGCGGGGAGCATCTGAAAAAGGGTACGGCGGTTCATGGTTTGTTTCATCCTAACGCATTTAAACGAAATCCCAGCCCTTACGGAACGTGGGTTTGAGGAACTGGTTGGCGGCGTCGTTGTTCGTGAAGCGCATGGCGGCGGCGTCCCAGTTAAGTTTGCCCTCGAATTTCATGGCGATCACGCCGAGCAGCATCCATTGGACAAAGGGGCCGGCAACGCTGAAGTTGGAACAAGCGGGGTCGCCGCCCTTCGCCGCGCGGATCCAGTCCCGGTAGTGGCCGGGCGACCGCGTCAACGATGGCGCCGGCATCGTGTAATCCTTCATCCGCGCATCGGGCATGAGTCGGGTCCGCTCGCCGTAGCAACCGGTGGTGATCATGCCTTTTTCGCCGAGGAAGATGCTGCCGTTTACGTCCTTGTCGCCGATGAGTTCGCCCTTGGGAATTCCGTCGAAGGTGGGGGCTTCGCCGAGCCCGTCATGCCAGTAGACTTGCACCGGGCCCATAGCTCCGCGAGCGGGGAAATCGAAACGGATCACAGCCTGCTGCGGGAAGGTGTGCGGGCCCTTGCCCACCTGCTTGATGCATTCGACGCTGACCGGAGCGGTGAGGCGAAGCGCCATGTTGGGCGTGCCCATGATGTGGCAGGCCATGTCGCCGATCGCTCCGCAGCCAAAGTCCGGGAAGCCTCGCCAGGTTCGCGGCGCGTAGGCGGAGCTGAAGGGCCGATCGGCCGCGACGCCGAGCCAGAGGTCCCAATCAAAGGTGGACGGCACGGCAGAGGGCTTCGGGATGACATCCGGCCCCTGCGGCCAATATTTCACGGGCCGGTTGGTCCAGGCGTGAACCTCTTTCACTTGGCCGATCTCACCGCTCCACACCATTTCGGCACACTGCCGCGCGCCTTCGTTGGAATAGCCCTGGTTGCCCATCTGCGTGGCGACGCCGTACTTGGCGGCGGCCTTGGTGAGTTCCGAGGCTTCCCATACCGTCCGCGTCAGCGGCTTCTGGCAGTAGACATGTTTGCCGCGCGACATGGCCCACATGGCGGCCATGCCGTGCATATGGTCCGGGGTTGAAACGGTGACGGCGTCGATGTTTTTC
>JBKJLJ010000158.1:0-10989 GCA_046597015.1 Bryobacteraceae bacterium | reverse complement strand
CTGGTCCTCGCGCTGCGACAGCTGGGGAAGACCGGCGGATCGCCGGATGCGCTGCGGGCGCTGTTGGCGGCGGGGGCGAACCCGAATCCGAAGGTGGGCGATTTGCCGCTGGAGGTGGCGATGCAAGTAAGCCGCCGGGTGGGTGTGGAGCCGGTGAAACTTTTACTGGCAGCGAAGGCGAACCCGAACGCGAGAGATCAGTTCGGGGAGCCAACGTTTTTTGGAGGTGTGGGGCTGGGGGTGGATCCGAACGTGCTGCCGCTGCTGTTAGAGGGAGGGGCTGACTTGTCGGCAAAATCGGCGGAGGGAAAAGATCTTTTCTTGATGGCGGCGCAGATTCAGAACTGGGCGGCGGCGTTGATTCTCTTCCAGCGCGGTCTCCGGCCGGCGGACCCGGCTGGATTCCGGGCTAAGGTGGAGGAGGCGACGCGGGCGACTTATCAGCAGCCGGGGCTGGAGGGGTTAGTCGCATATTTGAAGGGGGGAGAGAAGTAGCATGACGGATAGCTTTCTAGGAGAATCGTTGGCGATTTTGGGGCGGACGCCGGCGGTGCTGGACGCGTTGCTGCGGGATTTGCCGGAAGGGTGGACGGAGGCGACCGAGGGCGAGGGAACGTGGAGCCCCTATGCGGTGATGGGGCATTTGATTCATGCTGAGCTGGCGGATTGGATGCCGCGGCTGGAGATAATTTTGGAACATGGGCCGAGCCGGACCTTTCCGCCGTTTGACCGGGAGGCGCAGTTCGCCGAGAGCGAGAAGAGGCCGCTGGGGGCGCTGCTGGACGAGTTTGGGGCTTTGCGCCGGGATGGGTTGCGGCGGCTGGCGGCTTTAGATTTGCAGCCGGAGCAGTTGGCCTTGACGGGGATGCATCCGGCGTTTGGGGCGGTGACGGTGAGGCAGCTTTTGGCGACGTGGACGGCCCACGATTTGGCGCATTTGGTGCAGATTAATCGGGTGATGGCGAAGCGGTACCGGGAAGAGGTGGGGCCATGGGCGGCGTATTTGTCGGTGATGCGGTAGGGGCGGAACGCGACACGCGTTGGGACGGGCATTCGAGCTGGGTACGATGACGGCCGTTTGGTGGACGGTGTCCGGACGAAAGGATCCGCAGGCTGACGCGGACGGTCCGGAGCTGTCACCGAGGCATGAGTAAGGGTCGGTTTGCTCCGATTGAGCCGGCCTTTCGCGGATTGAAGGGGTACTCACCGTGTGCCCGGTCCTTCCCCGCCCCGTTCAGGAAAACAAAGCTCTAAGGCTGGCAGCACCTGATTCAGTTTCTGGTCATTTCCGCGGCAGCGCTTTTTCGCGATGAGCGATGGGATGAGGGATTCGTTCGGAAACGGATTCAGCTGAGACAGTGATTGCGAGCAGGATCAGGTCTTCGTCCATCCGATTGACGGCATCGGGGGAGATGACCAGCGCTGGACGCCGTTTGGTGGATGTCGAATCAGCAGTACGACGTCGCCTCGACTATTGCTGGTCGTAGGCGGCAGCTTCGTCGTTATTCCAGAATTCCAAACTCTGTTCGGCGGACTTCAGCCAGAGGAAGCTCTCGGTCAGATCGAGGAGTTCTTCGTCCGATAATACACGGTAGGTCTTCCCCGGAATCGCGCCTTTCGCCTCGCCGGTCGGCTTGAACACACCTTCCGACCAGGTAGCCGTGATCCTCATCCTCTGAATTTAGCCATTCCTTCGGAGCTGGACGGCGATGCACCCCAATCGACGGTGCCTTTCGCATGGAATAGCTCACTCAGGGCATTTGACCGACCTTACTAGAGCGAACTTCCGCACGGTACAATTGCGGAAACCGCCATGCCTCTGCCTACTGGAACCCGCCTCGGCGCTTACGAAATCCTCGGGCCCCTTGGCGCGGGAGGCATGGGGGAGGTGTATCGGGCAAAGGATACGCGGCTCGATCGGGAAGCGGCGATCAAAGTGCTGCCCGCGGCGGTCGCGCAAGACCGGGAACGTCTCGCGCGATTTGAGCGCGAAGCCAAAGTCCTGGCGTCGCTGAATCATCCCAATATCGCGCAGATCTATGGTTTGGAAGAGAACGGCGACACACGGGCGTTAGTGATGGAGTTAGTCCCCGGCGATATTTTGACAACCCCGCAACCTCTCGAAACCGCCGTCCTTTACGCCAGGCAAATTGCCGAGGCGCTGGAGGCGGCGCACGAAAAGGGAATCACGCATCGGGATCTGAAACCGGCCAACATCATGATCACGCCCGAAGGCGTCGTGAAGGTGCTCGACTTCGGATTGGCGTCGGTCCCCAGCCGCGAGGCCGTATCCGGTGAGGCGGCCAATTCCCCCACCATGACCATGGCCGCGACGCAGGCGGGCATGATCATGGGTACCGCCGCCTACATGTCCCCCGAACAAGCCGCCGGCAAACCCGTCGACCGGCGGAGTGACATCTGGAGCTTTGGCGTCATTCTCTATGAAATGCTCGTGGGCAAAAAGCTCTTCGCCGGCGAGACCCTTTCGCACACCCTCGCGGATGTCCTGCGCGCCGAGATCGACCTCACTCTAATCCCGGCGTCCACCCCCGAGGCTATACGCGACCTGATCGAGCGGTGCCTGGACCGCGATGTCAAGACGCGCCTGCAGGTGATCAGCGAAGCTCGCATCCTGCTGCAGCGTCCGCTGCGGCGTAGCGTCACGCCGCTGGTTGCTCCCGCCAAGGCATCCAGGATTCCGTGGGCCGTCGCCGGAGTGCTGGCGATGGCCACCCTGGGCACCGCGATCTGGGCGATTCGCGCTACGTCGCAAGCGCCTGCGGTCACTCGCCTGGGCATGGTAAATTTCACGATGGATCTCGCCCCGGCCGAGATGCTGGGGCCCGCGGTCAGTTCCGATGGCAACCGGCCAAGCCGGACCGCCTTGGCAATCTCGCCCAACGGCGACACCGTCTTCTTCGTAGGCGACCGCGACGGCAAGAGCATGCTGTATCGCCGGCCACTAGCCGAATCCACGGCCACCGTGATCGCGGGAACCGAGGGCGCTATGTATCCATTTTTTTCGCCGGACGGCCAATGGGTGGGTTTCGCCGCCCCGGGGGGCACCGTGGGCGCGGGAGCAAAGCTCAAGAAGGTCGCGGCGGGCGGCGGTATGCCCATCGACCTCTGTGCGGTCGGCGCCGCGAACTTCTTCGAGGGCGCCAGTTGGGGATCGGCGGGCGTGGTCGTGTTTTCGGATGGTGCCGGGCTCAAGACGGTTCCAGATTCCGGCGGAACACCCACGACGCTGATTGAGCGTTCCAACTCCAGAAAACTTTCCCCCACCTTCTTGCCCGATGGGCAAACCGTGCTTTTCACGGATCTGCCCTCCGACTCCAACTGGGAAAAAGCGCACGTGGATTCCATCCATATCCCTACCAAGCAACGCAAAACGCTGTTGACCAACGCCACGGATGCGCGATACTCTCCCACTGGGCACCTCGTCTTCCTGCGCAACGGGGCCTTATTGGCCGTAGCCTTTAACGCAGCCGGCGGGGAGCTTTCCGGTTCCCCCACTCCGCTGGTGGCGGGCATCCTGCAGGCCGTCAACACTGGTAGTCGTGGCAACGAAACGGGTATGGGCCAATTTGCCATCTCCGGCTCCGGAGCCTTGCTGTACGCCTCCGGTGGGATCGTTCCCACCCGGACCTCCAGCCTGGTGCGGGTAGATCGAAATGGCAAAGAGACCAAGCTGGCCGAGATCCAGGGAGATTTAGGTGGATTGCGTGTCTCGCTGGATGGTTCCCGCGCCGTAGGGGATCGTTCCGGCGACGGCTCACGTGCCTCTGATCTGTGGTCCTACGAATTACGGTCCGGCAGCGCCACGCGCCTCACCTCAACCGGCGACTCGCGGGGGCCCTTGTTTTCGCCGGATGGCAAGAGTATCACCTACCAAAGAGACGGCGGGAATGCAGGGGTGTACTCGTTGGAAACCGCTGCTAGCCTCCCGCCTAAGCTACTTCTTGACGGGGCAAAAGACGCGATAACTCCCGCCTCCTGGTCTCCGGACGGAAAATGGCTGGCGTCCGTGGAGTACCCAGGAGGTTTGGCACAATTATTCGCGCGACCGATGCAACCTCCCGGCGATGCGAAACCATTCGCGGCATCCACTTTCGCGACGCGGGACGCAGCGTTTTTTCCAGATGGCCGCTGGATCGCCTACACCTCGAACGAGTCCGGAGCCTCAGAGGTTTACGTGCAGGCATTTCCGGGCCCGGGAGCCAAGCATCGCATTTCGCTCACCGGCGGCACGAACCCAGTCTGGTCGCGTAACGGCCGGGAACTGTTCTACCTTCAGTCCACGCCGGCCACTCCTTTGGCAATAAAAGTGACCGCGGCTGCGATTTCCAATCAGGACGGCTCCCGTGTGGGTGCGCCGAGCGTTTTGTTTGAGGGCCCGTACCGGGTGTCGGCGCTGCTGGGCAGCTACGACGTGACCCCGGATGGCAAGTTCATCATGAGCCGCGTAACTAGTCTGCCGGACCTGAGGGTGACGAAGATCAACGTGCTGCTCGGTTGGGCGGAGGAGTTGAAGCGCAGGGTCCCCAGCCAGACGCCGGCGCGGTAGAGACCGGCGTGTTGAGGGTTGAGGATTTAGCGAGCTTCGCGCCTCGCCCCGCCAATCTTCCGTAGCTCAATCACCAGGCGAAGTGCCTCATTGACGTCGCGGTTCGTCTTGAACACGCTATGGACCTCAGGATCCAACAGCACCAAATTCGTCCCTTCCGCGTACTGCTTGGCATGTTTACCCTTCACTCCGCCCTTCAACAAGGTTGTCAGATCATACTCTGGTCGAAGCTCGTCGTTCCGATCAGTTGTGTTCTTTTTCATAGGCCTCTCTCTCGTGCCGGGTCAATGTTCTGGCGCTGATAATGCGGTAGCGTTTGTTTCTCTCGGCAAAGGATACGATCAGCAAACGATTCTGGTTCGAAGTGCCAAGGGCGACGTAACGATCCTCGTCTAGCGAATGGTCTGGGTCGGGCACCGTGATGCCAAGCCAGTCGCCGACAACAGTGGATGCTTCTTCGAAGGTAACGCCATGCTTCTTTCGATTGTCTCTCGCCTTCTTCAGATCCCATTCAAATTCCACCCCCCTTAGTTTACCTGCTTCCGCAACCCGATTTTGAGTGCGAAAGCAAGACGTGGATGGGGCAGGGGCTGACCAGACGCCGAAGTTAGGTCTTGGCTGGAACGGCTAGGAGAATGCCGTAAGGTGAATTCGCCACGAGACCTCCGGCGAGGTGCAAAAACCGTAAGTGTTCGAAACCGAGAAAGAAGCGATCTGCATGGCCAACGACCGCGAGTACGGCCTGAGCGGCGCTGGCCGCCTGGGCGGTACGGCTTCGCTCGACGACTTTTTCGATTACAAGCAGATCACTCAGAGCTTCGTGCCCCCGCGGTGCAAGCCCGTGGCCACTACCATTTGCCGAATACTCCTCCCAGGAGGGCGTTACCTCGCCATTGCCTCGGTTTCGGATGGACGTTGATTCAGAAGCGATCCCGAATTTTGCACTTCCGCACGGTACAATTGCGGGAACCGCCATGCCTCTGCCTCCTGGAACTCGCCTCGGCGCTTACGAAATCCTCGGGCCCCTTGGTGCGGGGGGGATGGGGGAGGTGTATCGGGCCAAGGATACGCGGCTGGAGCGGGAAGCGGCGATTAAAGTATTGCCCACCGCGGTGGCGCAGGATCGGGAACGTCTGGCGCGATTTGAGCGGGAAGCGAAAGTGCTGGCGTCGCTGAATCATCCCAACATTGCTCAGATCTATGGGTTGGAAGAGAAAGGCGACACACGGGCGTTAGTCATGGAGTTAGTGCCTGGCGATATTTTGAAAACCCCGCAGCCTCTCGAAACCGCCGTCCTTTACGCGCGGCAAATCGCCGAGGCCCTCGAAGCCGCCCATTAAGGGAAGGTGTTTGCGGCATCTACGTTTAGGATTGCAGACGGGCAATTTTCTCCAGATGGCCGTCGGATTGCCTACACTTCCAATGAAACCGGGACCAATGAGGTCTACGTACAAGCATTTCCAGGCCAGGGAGGAAAGCATCGCATTTCGCCCAGCGGCGGCATGAATCCGGCTTGGTATCGCACGGGCAGGGAGCTATTCTATCTGCCGTCGCAGCAAAGCAGTGGTGCGATGGCGATGACCGCGGTTGAGATTTCGAGCCAGGACGGCTCGCGCGTGGGTGCGCCCCGCGTCCTCTTTGAGGGCTACTACATCGCAACCAACCCGGTGCGGAGTTACGACGTGAGCTCCGATGGCCAGTTCGTGATGTCGCGCGGGGGAGATCAGCTGGACCAGAAGGTGACGCAACTCCACGTCGTGCTGGGTTGGAGGGAAGAGTTGCAGCGGAGGGTCCCGAGTAAGACGCCTGGCCGTTGAGGTGCGGAGGGTGATCCGCGCCCAGTCCCGGGCAAGAGACTGCTGGTTGGACGCTGACCTACTGACTCCGGTTGAGCCGGCATTTCGCGGATTGAAGAGGTTCTGACCGAATGCCCGGTCCTTCCCCGCCCCGTTCAGGAAAACAGAGCTCTGAGGCTGGCCAGTACCTGATTCCGTTTCTGGTCATTTACGCGGTAGAGCTTTTTCGTGATGAGCGCGGTGCTGAGGGTAAACATCTTCGTCAACTTAACCATCGATTCCTTCGGCCATACCCGTCTTCGCAATCAGTGGGCAGCACCTGAATCGAGTTCGGAAACGGATTCAATTGAGAAGTGATCGCAACCAGGATTAGGTCTTCGTCCATCCGATTGACGGCATCGGGGGAGAGATGACCAGCGCGGGGCGCCGTTTGGTCGATGTCAGATCGGTAAAGGGGAATGAGACCAGTACGACGTCGCCTCGACTATAACTGTTCGTAGGCGGCATCTTCGAAGTTGTTCCAGAATTCGAAACTCTGTTCAGCAGACTTCAGCCAGCGGAAGCTCTCGGTGAGGTCGAGGAGATGGGCGAGTTCGCCCGCACACTCCAGCCAGGGCTTGCCTGGATGCCGAGTTCCTTGAAACAACTTCTCTTCGACTGCTTGGGGCACGTATTGGCGCAAGGAAATTCCCATTGCACTGGCGGTGGCCTTGGCCTTTCGGAGGATGGGGTCAGGGATTTCCAGCGTGGTCTTCACATGGGCAGTGTCCCCTATTTATGGGTCAGCTATTCAATGGACTTCGTCCGCAGCCGCCGGTCGATTTAGGGAAAGAACGCCGAACCATAATTAGCGAGATCTTCTGCAAGTGTTGTTGCCAGCGATTGATAACCGTCATAAAAGGCGATCCTTAACGAAGGCGGTCGAATTTCTCCAGGTCAATGCCAAGTTGTTCGAGAATTCGATGGAACAGGGGCGGGCCGATCTCTCGCCCTCCATGTATAGGGATGGTCGTAGCCCGGCCGTCCTTGTGACGCCACCGTTCGTGGCTTCCGGTTTGCCTTGCCCGCTCGAACCCGAGCTTAGCGGCGACTCGCTGCAATTCAATCGCCCGGGCGCTAGGCATGAACGATTTCGGTCGTGTCCCGCGGCAAAGCTTGACCGGCGGCGCGGTACTCTTCCTCGATCAATTGGAATACTTTGTCCAGTTCACTCACGGCCTCCGCCACCGTTGGCATCAGCGCGTGGCAACCCGTGATGGCGGGAATCTCGGCAACCCAGCCGTCGGGCTGATTCCGATAGATTATCAGCTTGTAATCGTCGAACCGCATTGCTTCATTGTAGTGCGGAGGAGGCTCCGAACCCAACTCGCGGCAACCGGCGATGTGCCCAATCGTTTGCGAAAGAGGCCCGCATGCTGACGCGTAGGGGGCGGGGCTGGGTCTGGCCAGCCGGGACTCGTTAGGGGATGAGACGGTGGAGGAGGAGAGCGGCGCGTTTGGCCTGCTTGGGGAGGCTGGCCAGTTCGACCGATTCGCCTACCGCGTGGCTGCCCGCGCCTACCACGCCGAGACCGTCGAGACAGTCGACGTACGCCGCGATATAGGAGATGTCGCCCGCTCCGCGCAGCATGGGGTCAAGCTCCAGAATCTCTCCCAACTTGGCGGCCTGGCTGGACTCACTCAGAACCTTCAGCAGGCGGCGGTTTCCAGCCGTGGGGGGCATGGGATCGCCACCGGCTTCGAACGTGATTTCCGACTTCGTGCCGGGGAGGCTGCGGGCGACGATGGCGTACATGCGGTCCTTCATCCGGCTAACCTGCTCCTGCGTCAACGCGCGGATTTCCCCGCGGGCGAGCGATTGGCCGGCGATGATGTTGGGTTTGCCGTCGACGGTGGCGGCGCCATCGGCGTCGGCCTTGACGGTGCCGCCGCCAAGGAGGAGGCCGACGTTAAAGGTCATGTTGGGTTCCTTCAACGTTTGCTCGAAAGCGCTGATGATGCGGCTGATTTCGTAGATGGCCCCGAAGCCGGCGCCGGCGGAGAAGACCTGGCCGGAGTGGCCAACCTTGCCGGTAGAGCGGAGCTCCCAACCGGTGTAGCCGCGGCGGGCGGTGGTGGCGTAGTCGTGGCCAACGCCCTTATGACCGCCTTCAAAGCTGAGGGCGGCGCGGGCTTGTTTCGCCAGGGTAACCATCTCCTGGCGGGAGTAGTTGGGCAGGGCGGCGCTGCGACCGGGGGACTCCTCGTCGCCGGTTAGCATGATGGAGAGCGGGAGGCGAGCGAGTTGACCGGATTCCTTGAGCCCTTTGAGCGCGGCGAGGATGACGACGACGCCGCCTTTCATGTCGGAGGTGCCGGGGCCGACGGCGGAAGTGCCTTTGCGCTCGAAGCGCTGGAAGGGGCTGGAGGGTTCAAAGACAGTATCGATGTGGCCAATTAGAAGGATGGGTTTGCCGCCGTTGCCTTTGTGTTCGGCGATGAGGTGGGGGCCGCGCTGGACGGCGTCCATGGGGGAGAGGCGGACGGTGAACCCGAGGGCTTCGAACTCGCGCTGGAGGAGTTCGGCGACGGCGCGGACGCCGGCGGGATGGTAGGTGCCGGAGTTGCGATTGACGAGCCGTTCGAGGAGTTCGACGGAGGGTTCGGACTGTTTTTCTACCGCGGCGAGGATGGCGGTTTCGGCGGGGGAAAGGGTAAGATTCTGGGCCGGGAGGAGGGCGGCGAAGAGGACGGTGAGAGCAAGGGCGCGCATCGCTTGAGGGTAGCAGATGTCTGATTTAGTGTTGCGCGAGGGCTCGTTCGATGCGGCGGTCGGGGACGATCCAGAGTAGGTCGACGATTGCGTAGCAGGTTGGAGAGTGGGCCACCATTCCGTTTTTGTCGAGGAGGATGAAGGTGGCGGTCAGAGATTTGAAGCGGGACGCCGTGGCGGGGCTGATAGGATTCGGCCCAGAATCTGTTGGTGGTGGACCTTTCGGCCATTTCTCGGTTTCGTAGGAGCGAGTTAGGTGGGAGACTGGGCGGCGAGGAGGACGGTACGATGGAAGGTATTCATAACTGTGTCAGCTCTTATCCTTGCTTGCGATGACAACCCGGACATTCTGTTGGCTCTCAGCCTGCTGCTGCGGGGGGCTGGGCATCGCGTCAAAACTGTCGAATCGCCGGGGGCGGCGCGGGAGGCCGTGGCGGCGACGGCGTATGATTTGATCCTAACGGATATGAACTTCACGCGAGATACCACTTCGGGGGAGGAGGGGCTCGCGTTGATTAGCGAGTTGCGGGGCGGGGCGCCGGTGATTGCGATGACCGCTTGGGGTGATATTGAGTTGACCGTGCAGGCGATGCAGCGCGGGGCCGTGGACTTTCTGACCAAGCCGTTTGATAACCAGCATCTGCTCGAAAAAGTCGAGGCGCACTTGCAGAAGAGGCGGGCCAAGGAAGAGGAGTTGGAGTTGGCCCGAAAGGTACAGCAGCGGCTGCTGGCAGCCCCGCCGAGGATGGCTGGCGTCTCGATTGACGTTCGGTTTGAGCCGGCTAACGAAGTGGGCGGGGACTATTATGACTTCTTCGTTTTGCGGGAGGATCGGTTGGCTTTCCTGCTGGCTGATGTCTCCGGGAAAGGCATTCCGGCCGCGCTGATGATGGCCAATTTGCAGGCGCTTTTTCGGGCCGGAGACCATAGCCAACCGCAGGTGCTGCTGACGCAGATCAATCGGCTGTTCCACGCGGCGACGACGGAGACCTGCTACGCGACGCTGTTCTACGGGATTTGGGACCGGACGGAGCAGACGCTGGTTTATGCCAATTGCGGCCATCCGGCGGGGGAGTTGGACGGAGAGGAGTTGAGCTCGAATAACACCGTGATCGGGATGTTTGGGCACGTGACGATAGCGATGGACGCGGTGTCGACGGCGGGGCGGAAGAAGCTGGTGGTTTACTCGGACGGGCTGACCGACGAAGGGGACGATGTGACGGTTTTGACGTTAGGGTTTGCGGGATAATTAAAAACTATGCATCGGATTCGATTGATTCGGGCGATTCCCCTGTTCGGGAAAGCCTACGCGGATTGGCCTTCGCGCTTTTCTGAACTGGAACAGACGCGGACTCTGGTGGAAGTGGTGACCGATACGGGGTTGACGGCGCTGGGGAGCGTTTATACTTCGGCGGGTTTGGTGAAGGCGGCGCTGGACTTGCTGCGGCCATTGTACGAAGGCGCTTCGGCGATTGACCCGGCGGCGACGACTGAGATGCTGCATCAGAATACGTTTTGGCAAGGGCGGGGCGGGAGCGTAACCCATGCTATTTCCGGAATCGATATGGCGTTGTGGGATCTTCTCGGCCAAGTGACCGGACAACCGATTCACCGGCTGCTGGGTGGCAAGCTGCGGAGCCGAGTGAAGCCGTATGCGTCGATGCTGATGGAAGAGCCGGGGAAGATGCGGGACAAGCTGCAGGCCGCGCATGGGCGGGGATTTCGAGCGTTCAAGATTGGCTGGGGACCGTTTGGGCGGCAGAATTCGAAAGTGGACGAAGCGATTGTGCGGGAGTCGCGCGAGGCGGTGGGGGACGATTGCGAATTGATGGTGGACGCGGGGGGATCGGATGCGTTGTGGCCGCATGGGTATA
>JBKJLJ010000033.1:0-4731 GCA_046597015.1 Bryobacteraceae bacterium | reverse complement strand
CTTACGCGCGGATTGTGCATGACCCGTGGCGGCATTCGGCGGCGCTGGCGGAGTTAGTTCCGCATTTGGGGCGAGTGACTTGCGAGGCGCTGGGAATTCCGGAGTTGGTTTTGTTCCACGACCATTTGTTGTTTAAGCCTTCGGGCGGGGTGGACATGGATTGGCACCAGGACTATTCGTATTTGCCGCTGGATAGGCCGGATGGGTTGACACTTTGGGTGGCACTGGACGATGTTACTCCGGAGAATGGGTGCTTGTATTACTTGTTTGGGAGTCATTTGGGGGGCGAGCGGCGGGCGAATTGGGGGATGACGGGGGAGGACGATCCGCGGGCGAGTTTGCCCCCGATGGATGTGCCGGCGGATGAGCCGGGAGTGGCGGCGGTGACGGGGGCTGGCTGCGCGATCGCGCATCACGGGAACCTGTGGCACCGTTCTCCGGCGAACCGGAGTGGAAGACCGCGGCGGAGTTGGGCATTGTCGTTTGTGTCGCCGGAGGCAAGATGGTCACCGGGGCATTCGCCGCATCCTCGGAGCGCGGTGGAGGCTCGGTTTGAGGGGCAGGAGATGGAGGCGGAGTTGCTGCGGGTGGGGAAAGGGATCGACGTTTAGGGAGTTGCAACCGCAGGCTCGAGAGCACGTCGCATTAGAGGCTTGGGCGGTCGGAGGTGGCGGTGTTCGCGGCGCGAGAGCGTGCGCTGGTGGTGAACCCAGGGAAGGTGAAGGTGGGTAGTGCGACGGAGCTGATGGTGAAGCTCAAAACGGAAGTAGCCCGGCGGCTGTGCGGGCGGCCGGGCTGTTGGTGAGGAAGAGCGACATTGTCGGTAATCCTTTTACCGGGCGGGATTCGCCGCGGTGAGGAGCCGAGATCTAGAAGCTAATGCGCATGCCGAGGCGGAAGACCCGTTCATCGATGCCGTCCCGACCGGTGTTTTGGAGGCTGGTGATTTCGGTGAAGCCGCCGAGGTTCCGGACCGTACCATCGGGGTTCAACTGTAGGTTAGAAGCATTGGCACCGGGGTTGCCGAAGTGGGGCGTGTTGGTGGAGTTGAAGGCCTCGGCGCGGAACTGGATGTTGATTCGCTCCTTGATTGCGAACTGACGGAAGAGGCCGAGGTCGAGATTGGCGATGCCGGGGCCGCGGAGGGAGTTGAAGCCGGCGGTGCCGAAGCGGGCGTCGGTGACGGGTTTGAAGGCGAAGGGGTCAAAGTACGACTGACCGCGGCCCGCACCGCCGAGGATCGCGACACTGCCTTTCACCTGGTCTGCTCGCTGGGTGCTGCCGGGGGCGTTGAGAGAGGTGCCGGAGGAGGAGACGGAGAAGGGCTGGCCTGCGACGGCGCTATAGATGGCATTGACCTGCCAGCCACCGGCGAATTTTGAGATCCAACTGGAGCGATTGGCCCAGCGGCGACCTTTGCCGAAGGGGAGTTCCCAAAGGGTGTTGACTTGGAGATTGTGAGGCGTGTCGACATTGGTGACACTCTTGTTGAGGGCGGCGAACTCGGGGATTTGAATGGCGGCTAGGCCGTCCGAGTTTTCGCTGCAACAGATGCCGATGGATTTCGACCAAGTGTAGCTGAGGCCAATCTGGAGGCCGTTGGCATAACGGCGGTCCAGAGAAGATTGGAGACTGTCGTAATGGGCGTTGCCGATGGGAGTGACCAGCCTCGTTTCGGCGGTGCGGCCGAAACGTTGGGCGAGGATCCGTCCGTTGTTGCCGCCGTTGATGGGGGCGTAGTTGAGTTCTTTGAAGCCGACCTGATTGATCTGCCGGGTAGCGACGTAGCCGGCCTGGCCGACGAAGCCCCAGAGGAGTTTCTTCTGAAGAGTGAGATTCCAGCTTTGGACGTAGCCGCGTTGGAAGTTCTTCTCGAGCGAGTTGGCGGCGACGAGGGGGCCGATGTCGATGACACCGTCGCCGAGGTTGGGGGCGGCGACGGGCGGTATGCCGGCGCGGAGGGTTCCGGCGGGTTGGAAGGTATTGGCTCCGTTAAGGTTGAGTACGACTAAGAGGGGGTAGTTGGTGCGCATGGGCCGGGCGAGGCTGTATGGGTCGATGGTGATGCCATAGCCGACGCGAACGACGAAGTCTTCCTTGGCGCGCCACGCAATGCCGAGGCGAGGGGCCAGGAGATGGTTACTTTGGCCGATGCCGCAATCCCGCGGGACGTTTCCGACGCCGCAGACGGACATTTTGTTCGTGAGAGGATCGTAGTTTTCGAGGCCGCGATCGGCACGGGCGGGCATGGGGAAGAGTTCCCAGCGGGTACCGATAGAGAGAGTGAGGCGACGGTTGACCTGCCACTGATCGCGGAGGTAGAGGCTGTGCATGTTGGCGCGGACGGTGTATTCTTCGGGGACTTGGAGAGTCTTGCCGATGGCGGTGGGGAGGCCGAGTTGGAAGGAGCTCCAGGTGTTGAATTGGTTGATGGCGGGTCCGCCCTGAATGCCGGTGGGGCCCCCAGCGAAGGTGAAGCCGCCGGAGGGGCCGTGCAGGGCACCGACAAATTCGGCCTGGGTGTGGTTGAGCTGCTGGAATGAGCTATCGAAGCCGAAGCGGAGGTTGTGGGGGCCTTTCGACCAGGTGGCATTGCCGACGTATTGCTGGCGGGGATCCCGGTTGAAGAACGGGCGGGTGCCACCGCCTTGGGCGCCCATGGTGGCGTAGTTGCTGACGGAAAAGCGGGGCCAGCCGCTTTCGAACCTACGGGTTCCATTGGTGCCGGGAATGCCGAGGGTGTCGAGGCCGATGTTCTTGCCGAGGCCGAGTTCTTCGGAGTTGGCATCGTAGGCGGTATAGCCAAAATTGCCATCGAGGATGAGAGAGGGGGTGAGGACGTAGGTGGCTCCGACGGCCATGTTGCCGGTGGTGCCGTAGGTGGGGCCGGCGACGGAGGCGGGGGAGTAAAACGGCGCGCCGACGAGTTCGCCGAGGATGGGGCCGCTTTCAAAGGCGTGGTCCTGCACACCGCCGCGCGCGAAGACGGTGAGCTTCGTGCCAGGGTTCCAGTTGAGTTTGGCATCCATCTTATGGGAGTTGAACTTGTAGGCTCCTTGGGAGAAGAGGTTGGCGATGAGGGAGTTGGGGTAAGTGGGCTGCGGGAGCATGCTTTGGAGTTTGAGGGCGATGGGCTCCATGCGGGCGAGAGGGATTTGCTGATTGGGGAAGGGGGTTCGGCCGCTTCCGTTGGCGGCACCGGTAGAGGGGTCGTACATGAGCGTTGGGGAGGCCGACATGTCGCCTGCGCGAATGGCGGCGGTGGGTACGGTGTCCAGCCGAGAGGCGAACTGGCGGTCGAATGTGCCTTCGTAGCTGCCGAAGAAGAAGAGTTTGTTTCGGACGATGGGACCACCGATGGTGCCGCCCATTTGGTTGAAGATGGCTTTCGGTTTGCGCTCCCCCGCGGGAAGGAAGAAGGGCTTGGCCTTGGTGGCGTTGCTGTTGTGGTATTCGAAGAGGGTGCCGTGGAGGTCGTTCGAGCCGCTCTTGATTTGGACGTTGATGGCGGCGCCGCCGGCGAGTCCGGTTTCGGCATCGAAGGAGTTGGTGGTGACGTTTACGGTTTCGATGGACTCGAGGGCGGGGGTGTAACCGGGGAGGTGGGGGAGCCAGATCTGATTGACACCGGCGCCGTCGAGTCGGACGGCGTTCGAGCTGCGCGAGGTTCCGTTGACGTTGTAGATGGCTGCGCGGGAGGGATCGACCGAGGGTCCGTTGCCGTTTTTAGGGAAGGTGAAACCGGGGAGGACTTTGAACATCTGGGTGTAGTTTCGGCCGGGAGGCAGGGGTGCGTTGACGAGTTGGCGGCTCCCGATTTCGGAGCGGACCTCGGCGCGGTCGGTTTGGAGGGCGGGGGAAGCGGCTTCGACCTGGACAGAGTCGGCAACGGCTCCGACTTGAAGAATGGTGTCGACGCGGGTGGTGGCGTTGACAGGCACCGCGATGTCTTTGGCCCGGAAGGTGGAGAATCCGCTGCGGGTGACGGTGACTTCATACTGACCGCCGGGGAGGGTGGGGAAGAGGTATTGTCCTGATTCGCCGGTTCGCGTTTCCCGGACGAGGCCGGTTCCGATTTGCTTGGCGACGACGACAGCGTCGGGAACGGCGGCCTCGGAAACGTCTCGGACGTTGCCGATGAGGGAGCCATAAAGAGCTTGTGCCATGGCCATGGGCGCGGAGAGGGCGACCAAAAATATGAGAGACAATAGACGCATACGAGACCTCCTGATGTGCCGGTAAGAATATCAGATCAGAGTGCACAAGGGAGGGCCTCTTCGCCAAGCTGGACCCATGAATATGTTTCAGCTTCCGCTGAAGCCTCGGATTTGGGCAGGGGTTTGGAGGGGCAGGAGATGCAGGCGGAGTTGCTGCGGGTGGGGAAAGGGATTTAACCGGTGGTGATTCGCGTGCAGAGAAAGTTGGGTGCTGGGATCTAACCTTAGTGAAGATAGAATGAAGCAACGACGAGGTGTGGCTTTGGGGCGACTGTGGTGTGTCTTGGTTCCCTTGTTGGTCCAGGCGGCTCAGTTGGAAGTTAGGCCGGTTACGGTTCCGGCGGGGGCGATGGCGCAGATTCGCGTGGAGCTAGGGGCTCCGCTGGCGGTGTCGGTGGGTGGGCTGAGTGTGGAGGTAGATAGGGCGGTGTTTGGGGATATTACGGACGTGCAGATGTTCAGCGCGGCGGGGGATTTGTTGGGGACGGTCGAGTTGGACGGGCGGAAGGCGGTG
>JBKJLJ010001020.1:0-10434 GCA_046597015.1 Bryobacteraceae bacterium | reverse complement strand
CGTTGGCGGAGGGCGAGGGCGGCGCGGAGGGCAGGTTCGGCGGCGGGGCGGCCGAGGGCATCGAGGGCTTGGCCGCGGGCGGCGGCGACCCGCCAGGTTAGGGGGGCACGGTCGACGGCGGTGAGGGATTCGGCGAAGGGGTCGAGGGCGTAGAGGGCGCGCCCATGGTAATAGCAGGCGTCGGGTTCTTTAGGATTGAGGCGGCAGGAGGCGCCGAGAGGAGGCTCGGCGCGGCGGTAGTCGCCGAGGGCGGCGTAGACGATGCCGAGAGATTTCGTGCAGAACGACGTGGACGGGGCTTTTTCGAGGAGTTGGAGGGCGGCTTCGAGTTTGCCCTAGCGGAAGAGGGCCACGCCTTCTTCACAGGAGGCCGCGAGGAGAAAGAGCGCGATCATTTCGGAAACCCGGGGAGTTTGCGGAGATAGCGACTGGGTTCTTGGGGCCGGCCGAAGTTGTTTTGACGGTGCCAGGTGAAGATCAACCGGCGGCGGGCTCGGCTGGCGCCGACGTAGAAGAGGCGGTGTTCTTCGGTGAGGCGGCCTTCCTTTTGCGCGAGCCAGGCGGGGAACTCATTGTCCGTAGCGGCGGCGAGGATGACGGTGGGAAACTCGAGGCCCTTGGCTTGGTGGACGGTGAGGAGGAGGACGCGGTCTTCCTTCTGGAGGTACCGGTCGGCGTCGTTGCCGAGGGAGGAGATTTCGAGGACCGCTTCGGTGGCTTGGTCCGGGGGGAGGGAGGGGTCGTCGTAGCGTTCGAACATGGCGCAGAGATCGACGAGATTTTGGACGCGCTGTTCGCCGGAATCCTGTTTGCGGTACCACTCGACGAGGCCGGAGGTGGCCAGGATTTCGCCCAAGGTTTCCTGGGGGCGGCGGGTGGCGGCGAGGCTGCGCCATTCGGCGAGTTGCTTCGCGAGAACGGCGAAGTGGCCGCCGTGGCTGATGACGGCTTCGCGGCGTTGGAGGGCGTGTTCGCGCAGGGGGACGATAAGGCGGGCGAGGAGTTGTTCGGTAGCGAGGACGTCGCCGATGGCTTGGTGGGCGTTGACGAGGGGGATGCCTTTGCCGGCGCAGATATCGCCAAGGCGGTAGGAGGGGAGGCTTTGGAAGCGGCGGGTAAGTTCGAGGGTATCGAACCAGCGGTGGGGCAGGGCGTGGGAGAGCTTTTCGCGGCGGAGCGCCTCCTCCACGGTGCGTATATCGAAGACGAGATTGTGGCCGACGAGGACGCAGCCTTCGATGAACTGGGAGAAGGCTTCGAGGGCTTCGAGTGGGGGAACGCCGTTGGCTTTCAGTACGGCGTCGGAGTAGCCGTGGATGTGTTCACTGAGGCCGACGGGGCCGCGGGGGCGGACGAGGAACTGGAGGCGGGCCTGTTCGCCGCTGGCGCCGGTGCGGACGGCGGCGATATCGACGATTTCGTTGTCGGTGGTATCGGTGCCGGTGGTTTCGGTATCGAAGACGACGACGCGATTTTCGGCCCAGGCGTCGAGGAGAGGCTGGTAGGGGTCTCCGTGTTCATAGGTGAGGGAATCGGCAAAGTCGGTGAGGCGGAGGCAGACGGCGCGGGGGAGGGTGCGAATTTTTTCGAGGGTCGCGGGGCCTATTCCTTTGGGGGGGCGTTGGAGGACGCGGCGGAGGCTGTTGCCATCGTAGGGGTTGCGCATGAGGCGAAGGTGCGCGACGGCGTCACGGACTTCGGCGCGATGGAAGAAGCGGTATTGCTCGGCCAGGAAGTGGGGGATTTCGGCGGCGACGAAGGCGGCGGAGATCTCCATGGCGGCGTTGTTGGAACGGGTGAGGATGGCGATGTCGCGCCAGGCGCACTGGTCTTCGGCGCGGATGGCGATGGCGCGCCGGGCGAGCCAGTGGGCTTCGGTGGCGGCGGTTTGGGCTTCGTGGAATTCAACGGGGGGGCCGGGCTCGGTGGAGTGGCATTCCAGGGACTCGGTGATGGCCCCGGGACATTGATGGATGATGGTGCGGCAGACGTTGAGGATATGTTCGGTGGAGCGGTAGTTGCGGACGAAGTGAATTTCGCGGACGGGGGCGAAGTCGGCGCGGAAGATGTCGAGGATCTTTTTGGGGTTGGAGTGGCGCCACTCGTAGATGGTCTGGTCGACGTCGCCGAAGAAGGCGAGGTGGCGGGTGGGGCGGGCGAGGGAGGAGAGGATGGCGTATTCGGGGAGGTTGGTGTCCTGGACTTCGTCGACCTGAATCCAGCGGAGGCGGTCCTGCCAACGGGCGAGGGCGAACTCGTCTTCGTTGAACAGATGGCGGACCATGGAGATGAGGTCAGCGAAATCGACGGCGTGGTTGGAGCGGATTTCGCGTTCGTAGTCTTCGAAGATTTTTTGAACGGGGAAGGCTTGGGCGCGGCTTGTGTTTTTGAGATTGACCTTGTCGAGTTTGACGCGGAAGTGTTCTTCGTAATCGGTGTGGATGAGGCCGAGTTTGGCGTCCTGGGTGACGCCGGAGAGGAGGCCGGAGAAGCGGTCGTGGTCGTAGTGGTCGATGACGATTTGGCGGTTGGCGCAGACGCGGAGGAGGGCTTCGCGGCAGTCGTCGTCGTCCCAGATGACGAAGTCGCGGTCGATGCCGAGGACTTCGCTTTCGGCGCGGCAGATGATGGCGCAGAGGCCGTGAAAGGTACGGGCCTGGATTTTCTGAGCGGTGGCGCCGAGGTCGGTTTGGAGGCGTTCGCGGATTTCTTTCGAGGCGCGGTTCGTGAAGGAGACGCAGAGGATATTCTCGGGGGCGACGCCGGAGGCGATGGCTTGGGCGGCGCGGGCGACGAGGGTTCTGGTTTTCCCGGTGCCGACAGGGGCCATGACGAGGACCGGTTCAAAGACGGCTTCGGCGGCGGCGAGTTGTTCCGGATTCAATCCGTCGAGCAGCGAGGATTTCACAGTCACAGGCTATCAGCATGCATCTCATAACAAGTAAGCAATGATCGAGATTTTCACTCTATTTTCCTTTCTCGTAATTCTTTGGCTGGTCCTGACGGGCAGAGACGCGCTGCTGGCGTGGAGGATCAAGCGACGGAGACGGTTCATGGATGCGCTGGTGGGGCGGTTAGCGGGACAGGATTTGCAGGAGGCGTTCCAACTGCTGGGTTATCCGCGGGAGATGGAAACGGGGAGCGGCGGGACGCAGATGTGTGTGTGGAAAGACCCCGATGAGACGCAGATTCCGGAGACGCCGGAGTTGCTGATTGTGACGATTGTGGCGGATGCGGCGGGGACGATTACGAAGGCGGGTTGGGAGACGCGGTAGGGTGCCGTTGTCAGTAATGTCTGGCGGCACCACGGTCGGCGATGGCACCCTGAATGGCCTTCGAGTGATATGGGGATCGTACACGAGCCGAACTTCGGTCGCAGTTGCCTTTCGGGTCGATCGACGCCCTGGGTTTATCAATCGCGGCGGGGGAGTGGTTTGTGCCGGGCTTCATCAGGAGAAGAATCTAACGCCGTCAAACCGGCCAAAACAATGGGCCGCCGGTCAGGGAACTCCGCAATGATTGACAGAGTACCGCCCATCGCTTGGATGTAGTCGCGCAATGTCGAAAGCAGCAGGTCGCTCCGTTGCTCAAGCCGCGAGATTCCCTCCTGGCCGATACCAAGCTTCTCCGCCATGCGCTTCTGAGTCAGGCGATGAGCGCGTCGGAGCTCGCTTAGAGACATTTCTTCCGCGATCAGTTCGGCGGTGCGAGCCTGGATCTTCTTGCGCCTCGCCGCGCTTAGTTTGTTGAACTTCTCATCCAGTGTCGTCGTCATGGTTTCTTTCCTTTTTTCCTAAGCGCGGACAGATGCTCATCGAATCGGGTGTCCGCCTTGCTGATCAACTGCCTGTAAAAGCGCTTCTGGCCTGTGCCGGATTTATCCCCGGCCACCAGAAGAATGGCACGCCGCTTGACATCAAAAGCAAAGGCGACACGCCAAACTCCATCCGCCGCATCGAAGCGCGGCTCCTTCATGTTGGCGTGCTTAGATCCGCTGAGCGTGTCCACGCGAGGCCGCCCAAGCTGGGGCCCCAAATGGGCTAGCAACTTCGCCTGAGCAAACAGCTCGTCCGCTACGTCCAAGGGGAGGGCGTCGAACTCAGGCTCAAACTTTCCATGGAAAACAATGGCCCATGCCATCCCTCCATGATATGTCTTTAAACGCATATGCTGTCAAGAGCATGGCGCGGGCGCGTCTCTTCCGGCGAAAGGGCGGGTAAGAGACCCCTATGGAGATCCCCTCCGCAGGGAGTCGCCAAGCTTCGGAAATGTGATGGGCCGTACGGATGGGCCTTTCAAAAGACCTCCGTTCGGCGTTGTCAAACTGACTCGCCCAACGGCCCGTTAGGTATCGTCGACGGTCGGGTCGAAGTCTTCGAGCTCGGCGGCGTGAGAGGAGAATTTTTTGAGGGCTTTGCTGGCGGCGCCGGGAGAGAAGCCGGCGTAGACGAGTTTTCGGAAGGCGCTTTGGAGATTTTTGGGGTCTTTGAAATGGGCGGCGGAGTCGGGGACGCGGATCTTCCGTTCGAGGTGGGCCAGAGCGAGGGCGACTTCATCGACAGCACCGTAGGCTTCGGTGAGGGAGGCTTCGGCGACGGCTTTGGGGATTTGGCGTTGGGCGAGTTCGCGGCGGACGCGCTGGGGGCCGAACAGACGGAGGTCGCGGCGGCCTTGGGCGTAGGATTCGGCGAAGCGCTCGTCGTTGAGCAGGCGGGACTCTTCGAGACGGGCGAGGATGGCGGGGATTTCGGCGGGGTTTTCGGCGCGGGCTTCGAGCTTCTTTTTGAGTTCGGCGACGGTGGATGAGCGGGTGCTGAGGGAACGGAGGGCGAAGTTCATGAGAGCTTCGCCGGAGTAGCGTTTCGAGACTGTGCGACGCATAGACATATGGAAATAGTCTGCAACAGTTTTGGCTGTTAGAAACGTCTCTGATTTGAGAGACTGCTGTACACTACAAATGAGGTAACAAAATGCAAGAAGATAAGAGCATGCCGTATTTCTTTTTGGGCATCGGGATTGGCGTGGCCGTGGGAATTCTTTTCGCGCCGAAGTCTGGGGAAGAGACTCGTACCCTGCTTCGCGCCAAGGCCGACGAGAGCAAAGATTTTTTGATCCGTAAATCCGACGATTTGCGGGAACAGGTGGTCCGGAAATCGGAAGATTTGCGGGAGCAAGCGGCTGACGCGGTAGACAAAGGCAAGGCCGTTTTGAATCGTCAGAAAGAGCAAGTTGTCGCCGCTGTCGATGCCGGCAAGCAAGCATACCGCGATGCGATGCGAGATGATGCCAGCATGGCTGCCGATTAGTTAGGTCGACTAGACGAAGGTAGATACTCCGCCTTATGAATCAAGATACTCTCCTCACCATAATGACCGTTTTCGTTGGAATAACGGCGATTTCCTTTGTAGCACAAGCCGTGGCTGCTATGCGACTGGCCAAGGTCGCCGCGGATATGAAGCAGAGTGTGGATACGTTTCTTCCCAAGGCGGAGGCTACCTTGGCCACGGCGGCGACGGTACTGGCGCAGGCTGAGAAGGTACTGACTGAGTCGCGGGAGAAGATTAGCAGCGTAACGGGGCGCGCCAACGATGTGTTGGATATGACGAAGTCGCAGTTAGGGAAAGTGGATACGTTCCTTGACGACGCGTCGAACCGGGCCAGAGGGCAGATGGACAAAATCGAAGGTCTGCTCGACGATGCCTCGGGCCGAGCCCGCGTTCAAATGGATAAAGTAGAAGGGTTACTGAACGATACGGTAGCTCGGGTGCAGGGGACGGTGACTAGCGTTCACACGACAGTGAACAAGCCGATTCGGGAAATCAATGGGGTGGCTGCCGGGGTACGTTCGGCCGTGGCACACTTGCTAAAGGGTTCCCCGGCGAATGTGGCGCAAGTTACGGCAGACGAAGAGATGTTTATTTAGCGGCTTTTGGCTGCTGTGGACGGTGGGGGTGGGGCTCGGGGCCACGGCGGCAGACACGGCGGCACTGCTGCGGGAGGCGTCGTTCGACGCGGGCCGGTGCTATCGAGTACGGGATTTCAGTATCCTGCGCGACGATGTAAAGCTATTTTTGACCGACGGTTATTTGATTTTGGCGAAGCCGGTGGACGGGGCTCCGCTGGCGGCGTTTTTCAGCGCCGAAACCGAGCAGGGCGATGGGGAGTTGCTGCTGGTGCCGCCGGATGCGAGCGAACGGGCGGCGTTGGCCCACCATACCCAGACACCCACCTTGAATGAGCATTTCAAGGGGGCCCTGCTGCTGTTTACGGACCGGACGGGGGCCGAAATCGAGGCGTTGATCGCCGAGCGGCAGTTGCAGCCGGTGGCCGAGATGGGGGCGTTACTGGCCGGACAGTGGACCCCTACCTTACGCAGCCTGACGGGGAGTTTTGAAACCCGGCTGATCGAGGACATCGCGGGAGGCATTGAGCCGGAGAAGGGGCTATTCTTCGCGGCATTGGCAAAGACGCGGTTTGGGAACTTCGATGTGATCTTTGATCCGCAGGCGCGGGACGAAGTGACGGTAGGGCAGTTGACGTTTAGGGACACGCGCAGCTATTACGACATTTGGACCAGCTTCCCAGCCCGGCGGACGCGGCAGGGGCGAACGAAGGTACCGGAGCTCGATTTCGAGGTCCGGCACATTGCAATTGCGGCGGCGCTGGATGCGAATCTGCAACTGAAAGCGACAACCAAGGTGCAGATTGTGATGCCGGCCGTCGGGGCGCGGAAGCGAACAGGGGCGCTGCTGGCGTTTGATATTTCGCGGCGGATGCGGGTGACGGCCGCGCGGATTGATGGGCAGGCGGTGGAGGTTTATCAGCGGGAGGGCTTGCGGGGGAGCCTGCTGCGGGGCAGTGACGACGAGGCGTTTTTGCTGAGCCCGGCGGCGGCGTTGACGGCAGGGCCGCACGAGGTGGAGATTGAGCACCAAGGCAACGTGGTTTACGCGGCGGGCAATGGGGTTTACGCGGTGAGTGCGCGGGGAACCTGGTATCCGCACCACGGGATCCAGTTTGCGACGTATTCGATGGCGTTTCGACATGCCCGAAAACTTACGGTGGTAGCGAGCGGGGTGAAGACGGGCGAGAGGTCGACCGAGGATACGATGGCGGTCGTGAGCGAGTTCGGGTCGAAGGTGCCTTTGCGGTTTGTGGGCTTCAACGTGGGAGAGTATCAACGTTCGACGGTGAAGCGAGGCGGTTTAACGGTGGAGATGTACGCCAATCAGGCAGTCGAGTCGGCGCTGGTGGCTCCGCGGCGGCAGGAGTTGCTGGTGGCTCCTTCGCTGGGGCCCATCCAGCGGGGGCCGGCGCGGCGGGGTATGGAGACCGTGGCCCCGCCCCCGGCCCCGAGCCCCGCGCAATCGATCGTGCGGCTGGCGGGGGAGGTGGCGGAGGCTTACGAATTTTTGGCGGGGAAGCTGGGGCCGCCGCCGTTGAAGACGCTGTCGGTTTCGCCGATCCCGGGAACGTTTGGGCAGGGGTTTCCCGGATTGATTTATCTTTCGACCCTGTCGTATCTGGAGCCGAGGGATCGGCCGGCGTCGACGGATGACGTTTATCAGCGGTTGTTTTTTTCCGACATCCTGGTGGCGCATGAGGTGGCGCATCAGTGGTGGGGCAACCAGGTAGCGAGTTCGAGCTACCAGGAGGAGTGGATGATGGAGGCGCTGGCCAACTATTCGGCGCTGATGCTGCTGGAAAAGCGAAAGGGCATTAAGGTGCTGGACCAGGTGTTGGACGGGTATCGGCAGCACCTGCTGAGCAAGACGAAAGCGGGGAAGACGATCGACTCGGTGGGGCCGATCCGGTTGGGGTTACGGTTGGAATCGTCGGAGGCTCCGCAGGCTTGGCGGATGATTACTTACGAGAAGGGGACGTGGATTTTGCACATGCTGCGGCGGCGGTTGGGGGATGCGGCGTGGAACCAGTTGCTCGCGAAAGTGGTGCGGGAGTATCAGGGACGCCGGCTGAGCGCGGCGGGTTTTTTGCAGGAGGCGGCGCGGCTGCTGCCGAAGGGGGATGTGGACCCGAAGCTGGAGAATTTCGCAGGGACTTGGATCAACGGGACGGGGATTCCGACGTTGAAGTTGAGCGCCAGCAAGGTATTGGGCCAGGGGACGATTGAGCAGAGCGAGGTTGACGAAGAGTATTCCGTGGATGTGCCGGTGGAGATTGTCTACCGGGGCGGGAAGACGGAGACGCAGTGGATTCGGACGGATGGGGCGAGTACATCGTATCGGCTGAAGCTGGCGGGAGTGCCGGTGAAGGTGACGCTGGATCCGCAGAACGCGGTGTTGGCGACGAAGGGGCGGTGAACTAGTCTGGACGCCGCGCGCCATGCGGGATTGGGCGCGGCGTCCAGATATCTCTCGTTGGGAAAACGAGAGAATTCTCCGCTAGTATAAATGTTTCTGAAACAAAAGCAAGGGGAATTGTTTTAGTCTTTAGGTGGTTGTGTACCGCGCGCCCGGGTTTCGAAAAAACCTAAGGTTCTAAGGTAATCTTGATCCAAATGGGCTATTGCTATCTGGTAGAAACGGATGCAGGATCGCAGTAGGAGTCCGTATGGCTAGTGAAAAGCGATTGGCTCGCCGCTTGCGGGTGGATCACAAAATCCAAATTCGCTGGGCGGAAGGGTGCGGCCGGGAGCGGTCGGCGCAAGGCTCGTGCATCGATATTACGCGCCGGGGGATGGCTTTGCTGGTTCGCGAGCGAATCCCGGTGGGGACGCAGATCCATTTGCGGGAGAAAGAGCTGCAACTGATCGGCATGGCTGTCGTGCGGAATCACCGGGAGCAGCGGGGCTGGTATCAGATGGGGCTTGAGTTTTGCGGGGCGCTGTTAACGCCCCACGACGTGCTGAACCGGCTAAAGGACGTAGGCGTAGAGGACGGTCAGAAGGCCGATAAGAGTGGCCAGGAAGACGCTGTGACGCAGGGTGAAGCGAAATAGCTTGGCCTCGTCGGCGGCTTTCATCCCGGTAGCCGCGGCGGCCACGGCGATGCTTTGCAGGCTAATCATTTTGCCCATGACGCCGCCGCTGGAGTTGGCCGAAGCCATGAGCACCGGGTCGAGGCCGAGGCTGTTGGCGGTGACGACTTGCAGGTTCCCGAAGAGGGCATTGGCGGAGGTGTCCGAGCCGGTGAGGAAGACCCCGAGCCACCCGAGCAGGGCGGAGAAGAAGGGGAACGTGGGGCCGGTGGAGGCAAACGCGAGGCCGAGGGTGGCCGTGGCGCCCGAGTAGTTCATCAGGAACGCGAGGCCGAGGACGCTGGCGATGGTAAGCAGCGAAAGGGCGAGTTGTTTGGTGGTGGTCACGAGCATGCCGCCGAACTTCTTTGGCGACACGCCGAGGCATAAAGCGGCTACGATGCCGGCGAACAGGCAGGAGGTACCGGAGGCGGAGAGCCAGGAGAAGGCGTACATGGCGGCGTACGGAGTCGGCTTGGGGACGGTGGGGGCGATGCGTTCGACCATATTGTGGAGACCGGGCCAGGGGATGTTGACGGTGTAGGTATTGAGATAGGCTTTGACGTCTTTCTCGCCCCAGATGAGGACGAAGACGACGAGGAGGAGGTAGGGCAGCCAGGCGCGGAAGAGTTGGCCACCGGTATAGTGCTTCTTTTCCGGGGCGGCGGTGCTTTCTCCTTCGAGGTGGAAGGTATCTTTTGGCTTCCAGAACTTGAACAGGATTACGAGCGAGCCGATGGCGGCGAGGGAGCTTGTGATGTCGACGAGTTCGGCGCCGAGGAAATTGGAGACGAGATATTGCAATCCGGCGAAAGCACCGCCGCAGAGGAGAGCAGCGGGGAGGACGCCTTTCAACGCGCGCCAACCGCCCATGACAAGCATGAGGTAGGACGGAACGAAGAAGGACAGCGGGGCGCAGAGGCGACCGACCTGGGCGCTGAGTTCGCGGACGGGGAGGCCCGTGGTGAGAGCGAGAGTGGTGACCGGGATACCGATCGAACCGAAAGCGACAGGGGGGGTGTTGGCCAGCAGGCAGATGCCGGCGGCGTAGAAGGGCGAGAAGCCGAGTCCGGTGAGCATGGCGGCGGCGACGGCGACGGGGCTGCCGAAACCGGCGGCACCTTCGATGAAGGCTCCGAAGGCGAAGGCGATCAGCAGCGCTTGGAGGCGACGGTCGGGCGTGAGATTGCCGATGGAGTCTTTAACGATTTCGAAGTTGCCGGTTTCGAGGGTGATGCGGTAGAGAAGGATGGCGGAGAAGACGATCCAGCCGATGGGGAGGAGGCCAAACGCGGCGCCGTACGCGACGGAACTGACGACGGCCTGGGCTGGCATGCCATAGGCGAAGAGGGCGACGGCCATGGCGGTGGCGAGGCCCGTCAAGCCGGCTAACCACGCGGGTTTGCGGAAGACGCCGAGCATGAGAAGCAGAGTCAGGATGGGTAAGCCCGCGACCAG
>JBKJLJ010000966.1:0-2780 GCA_046597015.1 Bryobacteraceae bacterium | reverse complement strand
GCGGCCGATGTCGATGGCAAGACCGAGCATCGCCAGGGGCAGATTATGGATCGGCTTCCTGACGGGCGCGGTTCGGTGCTGGTGCTGCGCGGCCGGTGTTTGGTGGGACGTCCGAGCATCGCCGGGGGTCAGATTATGGGTCCGCCTAGTCAGCCGGGGCTCGAGGAACCGGTGCTGCGCGGCCGGTGTTTGGTGGGACGACGGAGCATCGACAGGGCCCGCTTATGGGTCGGTAATGATACCTCTTCCCACTAAATCAGGCGGTGGCGGGGAAAGACAGGGGGATTCTCTGGCAGGCCTAGGAGACTCGGATGGTCCGTTGTCGCTTGCCAGGCGGCTAGGGCTAGCGCTATGACTAAGTCGTCGTGCTCTTGCTGGTGGCCGGAGGGCTCGAATTGGCTCAACTCCCTCTGCAATACATCCACTCCATGAGCCGTCCGGTCGATCGAGATTAACCCCCTTTCGAATAGCATCCTCAGTCTGGTTAGTAAGTCGGTCCTCGGGATCCCTAGGTAGCTGTCCTTTAGCACTTTGGCTTTGTGACCCGATGTTATACATACCGGGGTAAGCTTTAGGCCGTGGGTCTCCTTGCGGAAGAGCTCGACGACGGTATGGCCGTTGCCGGTCGCGTCGATCAGGAGGGTGCCCTTTTTTGTGGGGGTTCCGTAGGGCGCGGCGAACTTTTGGGCCGCATCCCTCACGAATCTGGGAATATTCACCGTCTCCGTATCCAAGGCTAGCCTAGGCGCATGACGGACCGTTAGACGCGGAATCATGGGGATTCCGTGGGTGACCGGGTTGCGCTCTCCGTTCGTCCAGGTCAGTTCCAGGGCGACCAACGCCGTGTGATCCTGGCGCTTTCCTAAGTCGAGGCCGAAATAGAGGTCGGTCTTTTCCCGCAAGGCAAACGGGGGAACCGGGGCCTCGTTCACCAACGCGGCGGCGATCTGCGCTCTGGTTAGTAACTGGATACCCTGACTTACAAACTGGCATTCGTATTCCTGCGCGTAGGAGATATCGCCGTGTAAACGACGCTCGGCGGCGAGAAACTCCGGGGTGAAACGGGGACACTCCGAGGCCGGGATGAGAAAGCGGGTCCATCCGTTGGTTTGATCGTGCCAGAGTTCGGCAAACATTCCGTTTTGGCCGTATGGGGTGGACAACGCCCAAAGACTGCCTTGGGAGACGGCGAGAATCGGCGACAGGGCTCGGTAGGCCGCCGCGGGGACGAAGGCCGCCTCGTCGACGATGACGAGGGCAGCCTTCGAAAACCCGCGGACGGAGCGGGGCACCGCCGAACGGGCGACGATGCGGGACCCGTTCGGCAAACGGAGCGAACGGGGATTGTTGCCGTCCCCACGGAGGGGAAGGCCGAGTTCGACGGCGAAATCGCGAGCCTTTTCAAGAATTTCGCCGGCCTGAGTTTGGATGGGGCCCACCATGAAGATGAGCGATTTGGGCTGATGGACAGCCAGATAGAGCGCGCGCAAGGCGGCAATCGTGCTTTTGCCAACCTGCCGGGAGGTGACCGAAATGACGCGGGAATCGGCGCAATCGAGCATGGCGGCCTGCTTCGGATCGGGCTTAAAGCCGAGTTTTTCGCGGGCCCAGACCGAAGGCAACAGGGGCACGACGGGGTCAGCGCTCGACTCCAGCAGGGCCGGAGACGAGCATGAACCTGTTACAGGGTAGCCGATGGGCCCGATACGCAGTGGCCCGGGCACAGCTAGACGGCCTCCGGCACCGGCTCAGGGTCGGGCATTTCTTCCGTTTTTTGCAATTTGTAGTCCGGCGCGATTTCGGCCATAAGTTCCTTATTTTCCAGCACTTCGGCGACCCACAGAGGCAGTTTATACCTGGGTTCGTTTTTTGCGCGGTCCGCATGAGCGAGTATTTCAGCGATTACTTCGGGCGGAGGCAGGACCTGGTTCAACTGGGCCAGATCGGGGTCGACGCAAACCGGTTCGACCGGGTTCATGGCGAAATCGCGGCGCATGAGCCGAATCTGTTTTTGAAACGTGGAGAAGGCCGCCAGATGGGCCTTTTTATCCCGTTGGAGCGAACGCCAGAGTTTGTCTTCGGCGAGGCCGGCTTTGTAACTCTGATACTGCCGCATTTGCGGTGACATTTCCGGACAGCGCCGGAGGAGAGCATCGAGATCGCACTGGCGGGCAAAAGTTTCGAGCGACACTGTGCGCTGGTATTGGAACATTTCCACGCAGGCTTGCCGGACCAGGGTAAGTTCACATTCCGACTGGGGCAAGAACTGCCGGATGAGTTTTTGCAAGAGCGCAACCAGTTCGCCCGAGTTATCTGTAGAAAGCAGGGCCGCGCATTCCGGCATTTCCGCCTTGAATATTTCCAGATGTTCAGCGGTGCTGATGGCATTGAGTGAACTGATGAACTTACCGTTGGGCGTTTTCGGGCCTCGGCTTTTGGCCCCATTTTGGCGCGCCGTTTCTGCGCGACGGGCCTTTTGCGATTCGGTCATGGCGAGTTTCCTTTTTCCTTTTTAGGGAGTTAGAACGCAAAAAAGCGCTGGTTCCCGGAACAACCGTTTTCATGAAGAACGGCTATTTGGGAGACAAGCGCTTCCTACCTTTAGACTAGACCGTTGGCGGGGGGTGTTTCCGAACAGGTCGACGGCGGAGAAAGAGATAAGTTGTTGATTGGAAATGAGATATTGATTGCACATTTATTTTTTTACCTCGTGAACGCATAAGTTCTCATCCCTGTCGCGGGCCGAAATAGCCTCTCTCGCAGCCCTCCAGCCCGGGCCG
>JBKJLJ010000719.1:0-2866 GCA_046597015.1 Bryobacteraceae bacterium | reverse complement strand
GGTTGAAAGAAGCCGGAGCAGATATAAACGAGGCCGTGGGCGTAGAGGGGGCGGGGGACGTTGGAGAAGCCGTCGCCGTATTCGATGTACCAGAGTTCTTTGCCGGTGCGGGGGTCGTAGGCGTAGGCGTGGTGGGCGCCGGGGCTGATGAGTTGGGGCTTGCCGGCGACGTCGATGAGGAGGGGGGTGGTGTAGGCTTGGTTGCCTTTGCCGCGGGGGGTCTTCCAGCGGATTTTGCCGGTGGCGGCGTCGAGGGCGACGACAAATTGGATATCGAGGCCGTCGCAGCTAAAGATGATGAGGTCTTCAAAGAGGACGGGGGAGCCGCCGGGGCCATGCTGGGGCTCGTATTTGAGGGTTTGCCGCCAGAGGACTTCGCCTTTGGTGGAGACGCAGGCGGTGCCGTAGAAGCCGAAGTGGACGTAGACTTTGTCGCCCTGGACGATGGCGGAAGGGGAGGCGAAAGAGTTCTTTTTGTGAATGCCGGCTCCGACATCTTTGACGCGGAAGACTTCGGTGTTGGAGAGGAGTTTGCCGGAGGTCGAGTCGAGGGAGAGGAGGCGGAGGGAGGTGTTGTTTTCGGTGGCGGTGGTGAGCCAGATGGTGTTGTTGACGATGGAGGGGCTGGACCAGCCGCTGCCGGGGAGGGGCGTTTTCCAGCGGACGTTTTGGGTTTCGGTCCAGGTGAGGGGGAGGCCTTTTTCTGGGGAGAGGCCTTGGCCGGTGAGGCCGCGGAACTGGGGCCAGTCTTCGGCGAGGAGGGGGGCGGAGAGGAGCTGACCGAGAAGGAGTCGACGGCGCATATGACTCATTTGACCATGAATGGGATTGGGGATCCTCGGGAGTAGACGATTTTGCGTACTATGGGAACAGGCGATACGCTATGACACTTCCGGCTCTTATTGAGATTCGAAATGACGTTATGTTTGGGAAGCCTTGTTTGGCCGGAACCCGGATACCAGTGAGCTTGATCCTGGAGAAGTTGGGGGCGGGGGAGACGGTGGGGGAGATCGTGCAGGCGTATCCGCAGATTAGCGAGGGGCATGTGCTGGCCGCGATTCAGTACGCGGCGCTGGTGACAGCCGACGAGGTGGTTCTCGTTCTGTGACCTTCTTGTTTGATGAGAATGTTTCGCTTAAGCAATGCAAACTTGCCCGTGTTCTGGGCTTCGACGTCGTCGGGATTGCTGAGATCGGAATGGCCGGAGCGACCGACGAAGCAGTTCGAGAAGCTGCTATCCACCTCGGGCGGGTGCTCGTTACTCTTGACGGGGACTTCGCAAACATGATCCGTTTCCCCCCACGCGGAACACCCGGCGTGATCCGACTGAAGGTGCATCCCGCAGTGGAAGACCGGATTGCCGAGCAGATTGCGATTACTCTGGAGAGGATCCGGGGGCACGACTTAGATGGGTGTCTCGTCATCGGCCATGCACACTTAGTTCGTATTCGGAGGTAGGAGGTTAGTTGCCGGGGCGGTACTTACGTTCGGTGTGGGCTTTGATTTGGTCGGGGTAGAAGTAGACTTCGCGGAGGTCGCCGGTTGCGTAGCGCTGGGCTTGGTCGTTGAAGTGGGGAGAGCCGGCGAGGCCGCTTTCGCCTCCGGCGGTGATGGCGCGGGCACGGACGCGCTTGCCGAACTCGACGACGGCTACGAAGCTGTTGCCGCTGGTTCCGTACCATTTCTTCGTGTTGGGGTAGGGGCGGGCGCCGTAAGAGGCGAGCGAACCCCAGATGGCGGAGGTGAAGCCGACGGGGATGCTGGCGCCCTTGTCGTCAAAAGGGTGGACGATGTCGGCGGTAAGACGCTGGAAGCGGTTAATGTCGCCCCAGGGGGTCTGCCACTGGCCGAAGTCGGCGGTGAGCTTGTTCGAGGCGGCGTCGAGGGCCTTCAGAAGCAAGGGCGCGGGGGCCTGGGCGGCGAAGTCGGCGAGGGCAAGATCAACGGTGCGGCCGGGGCCGCTGCGACGGACTTCGTCGCCCCAGAAGAGGGCGAGGGAGGTGGGGACGGAGGTGGCGGACCAGCGGAGGTCCCAGGATTTGAGCAGGGTGATTTGGGGGGCCAGTTTGGCCTTGAGCGGGTCGGAGGCGGGGGTGCTGTCCCAGGCTTTTAAGAGCGCCGGGATGGGCTTTTCAAACCAGGGGAGATAGGAATCATAGGCGGCGGCGAGGAGGGTATCGAGGGTGAAGTTGTTGACGCCGGTGAGAACGCGGAGAGCGTGGAGGCCGCGAGGGCTTTCGGTGCCGCGCTCGACGTACGCGGGGAAGTCCTGCGGTTTGCGGCTGGCGGGGCCGGCGGCGGACCAGGGGGAGTTGTTGGCGTTATAGAGCCAGCCGGAGGAGGGGTTGTAGAGAGACGGGAGTTCGTTGAGGGCGTGGAGGGGGCCCCATTCGGTGGCGGGGTTTGCGCCATCGACGGGCTTGGTCCAATCGAACTTAGTATCTCGACGGGGGAGGAAGTTACCGTGGAAGTAAGCGATGTTGCCGTCGGCGTCGGCGTAGATCGTGTTGTTGGACGAGTTGGTTTTGATCTCCATGGTTTCGACGTACGCCTTATAAGAACGGGCCTTGGTCCGGAGATAGGACTGGGAGAGGGCTTTGACGGGTTCGTCCATGAGGCGGACGGCGACCCATTTCTCGTTGACGGCGCGGACGACGGGGCCGTGGTGGGTGCGGAAGGCGGTGAAGGTCTTTTGGGCTAAGCCGGTGGGGGTGCGGTAGGGGACGGTGATGGTTTCCGAGATGACGGGGCGGGACTCGTTGCCGTATTTGTAGGTGTAGCCGGTGGACGTTTTGGTGATGGTTTCGAGGTACTCGTCGATGACGTCGACGCCGCTGGTTGTGTGCATCCAGCCGGCGCGGTCGTT
>JBKJLJ010000691.1:0-8414 GCA_046597015.1 Bryobacteraceae bacterium | reverse complement strand
CGCTGGACCTGCCCGCCAACGGGGCGCCTTCCGCCATGGGTGCCATCCGGACCTCCAACCTCGGCCGCGACATCGATGGCAAAGCGGAGATCGTTCACGGCGATACATTTTATGCCGTCGTTGAGTTCTCCACGCCCCAACGCGCTGAGGCGTTGCTCGGCTATGGCAACTGGTCCAAGCCGGGATCAAAACACGTCGAGGATCAGCTTCCGCTGGCGTCGCGAAAAGAGATGCGGCCCGTCTGGCGAACCCGAAAAGACATCGAAGACAATCTCGAAAGTCGCAAGGTTTGGAGGTAAACGCCGATGCGCCTCGCTCTCTGCCCGCTATTCGCTCTCGCCCTCTTCGGTGCCGACTGGCCGCAACTCCGCGGTCCCGATGGTTCCGGCCTCTGCCCCTCCTGCGGCAAACTGCCCACCGAATTTGGAGCCGCCAAAAACGTCTTATGGAAGACCGATCTTCCGGAAGGGAAGTCCTCGCCCGTCCTCGCCGGGGACCGCATCTTTCTTACCGCTGCCGAAGGCGACGACCTGATCACCCTCTGCCTCAACCGCACGACTGGCAAGGTGCAGTGGCGTCGCTCCGTCCGCGCCGTTAAGCGCGAATTCCAACACACCCTCAATCACCGCGCCGCGCCCACCCCGGTCACCGATGGTAAGTCGGTCTTCGTCTTCTTCGCTGACTTCGGTCTCGTTTCCTACGATTTCGCGGGAAAACAGCGGTGGCAACTCCCCCTCGGCCCCTTCAATAGCCTGCACGGCGTCGCCGCCTCCCCCATCTACGCCGAGGGGAAAATCATCCTCGTCTGCGATCAGGACACTGACGGCTACATGATCGCTGTTGACGCCGCGACGGGTCGCATTGCCTGGAAAACCCCGCGGGATGTGAGCAACGGCTACGCCACCCCGGTGGTCTACCATCCGCCTCAAGGTCCGACCCAGATCATCGCCCCCGGCTCCTACCAACTCACCGGCTATTCTGTCGCTGATGGCAAGCCGATCTGGTTTGTCCGCGGCCTCACCTGCCAGCCTAAATCTGCTCCGACCATCGCCGGCGATATCGTCTACTTCAACGGCTGGACGCCGGGTAACGACACCGGCCAACAAGTCGAGTTGCCGGCCTTCGCCGAGGTGGTCGCTAAGGCCGACGCCAATCACGACGGCAAGCTGGCCGAGGCCGAACTGCCGCAGCCCTGGAAGCCCACGGGCACCTGGAAGGCCGTCGACCTGGACCGGGACGGCTTCCTGAACGAGCGCGAATGGACGTTCTTTCGCTCGCGCCGCGCCTCGCGCAACAGTGTTCTGGCGGTAAAGTTAGGAGGCATCGGCGACGTCACGGCCACCCACGTCCTCTGGACTTTTGAAAAGTCTCTCCCCGACGTACCGGCTCCGCTCGTTTACAACGATGTCGTTTTCCTCGTGCGCAGTGGAGGCATTGCGACTACTTTAGATGCAAAAAACGGCAAGGTACTAAAGCAGGCCCGCTTGACCGGAGCACTCGAAGATTTCTACTCCTCGCCGATTGGCGTCGACGGCAAAGTCTACGTCGCCAGCGAACACGGCAAGGTAGTCGTGCTGACCGCCACCGGCGACTGGCAGATCCTAGCCATCAACGATTTCGACGCCGATATCTACGCTACCCCGGCCATCACCGACGGCAAAATGTACGCGCGAACCCGCAGCGTCCTCTATGCGATCGGCTTGCCGAAATAGTGCGAGGGCATCTTTCCGACCTCTTCCGCTTGAGGGAACGCTTCTAGGCGTTCCCTGCGGTCGTCTTCGCCGAGTGTTCATAAGCAGCTTCGGAACTGGGATATCCCTCAAGCGTCTTGATTTCGAACCCTAAGCTCTCCGCTTCAATTCCAATGACGACAGGTGACCAAGCCGCCGTCCGCCTCGCGGCCCTATTTGCGAGGAAGGTGGAATCCGGGTCCATCACTCTGGCCGGGCAAATTCTCTTTCCGTCTACGCCGTCATCGTCGGGGGCAAGAAACGAGCGCCACCTCTGCAAGTTGGCCATTCCTAATTCGCCCGCGGCACCCATGAAATCGGCGTTTGCATCGCCACGGAGCAACCCCGCCCAAACCATAAGACTCGTTTCCCAAGACGGCCTCCCCCTGGTAGCGCCAGCCTCGCCTTGGTCGGAACCATAGCCTGCATCGAACCCACCCGTCGTGCTTTTCGAGTGGGCCGGATACAATCCCTACCCCAGGGCTAATTAACCCGCCGCCGCCAGGCCCACATTCCTACCAACCCGATTAGACCCAAACCCACCGTACCCGGCTCTGGCACCCCCGCCGCCTCGACATTCAGCGAAGATCCGGACGCTATCATGCTCGTGCAGTCTGCAGAAATCGGCTCAACTCCGAACTGTCCACAGCTAATCGCATAACTCCCCGGCAAAATCGTCGGAGTTGACGTCGGCAGCGAAAACAACTGAGGCGTCCTCAAATCCACGACAAAACCAGGAGCGATCCGAAGAACAAGCCCCCCGCCACCGGAGTCAGCAAAGAAGAACGCATCGGTCCCATTAGTGGCATCGAGCGATCCGTTTCGTAAATACGTCAAGCTCGAGATCTGAGTACCGAATTGAAATGGGTCTGAATCGAACGGCACCGGATTGCTGTCAACCAAAAACGAAAGGCTGAAAGTCTGGTTCGGCGCCGTGAACGTCCCCGTCGGAGCCGAACCTAAAAATGTACCGGAAGTAGTCACGGTATAAGGCACCGCGAATCCGGGCACGATCGCTAACAAAAACAAGCCACACAAGGAGGAAGATCGCTTCATACTGTAACAGTACGGCCCTTCCCCCCCCACGGCAATAGGACGAACACCTTACTCTTCCCCGTAGTTTCCACGGATAAGCAAGAAAAAACCAAGTTCTGTCCCCGTAAACATCATCCTCAATCCACCCCACCGTCGCCTAGTATTTATCCTGCCGCGAAGTCCCCGCCGGAAAACACCCGTCCGCCCGCGGATACTGCCTCGTCGACAGTCGATGAGGCACTTTTGCACCACCGATCTCTTCCTAATCCCTATACCGGCCCGCTCATCCTTAAGCGGTGCAGTGACGAAATCGCCAAACCCGAGGCCGCACAATCCCTACGTCGCGACTACGGAGCCCGCCGCCGCGAAGCCCACATCCCCGCCAATCCCATCAACCTTGAACCACCTGAGCCCCAAACAACCGGATGGTTTGAGAGACGCCACTACCCGCTCCAGTCATGCTAGACAAACCAGGTAAGATTGTCGGTGCCGAAGTCTGTCGAAGACGAACCCAAGAACGTTCCCGAGGAACGCACAATGTAAGGCACCGCAACCGCCGATACCATCAATAACAAAAACCATCCACTAAGGGAGAAGAATCGCATAGTACGAAAATACGAAAGCATCTCCCTTCCCCACGTCAATTCCCCTACGGAAATACCTTATTCTTCCTCGTAAGCCTCCACCGGCAAACACGAACAAACCAAGTTCCTGTCTCCATACACATTGTCAATCCGCCCTACCGTCGACCAATACTTATCTTGCCGCGAAGTCCCCGCCGGAAAACACCCCTCCGCCCGCGGATACTTCCGCGCCCAATCGTCCTCCACGATGTCATGCACCGTATGCGGAGCATGCCGCAGCGGCGAATCAGCAATTCCAAACCGCCCGTCCTGCACCTCTTGAATCTCCCGCCGAATCGCGATCATCGCCTCGCAAAACCGGTCTAACTCCGCCAGCGACTCGCTCTCGGTCGGCTCAATCATCAACGTCCCCGCCACCGGGAAACTCATCGTCGGCGCATGGAACCCGTAGTCCACTAACCGCTTCGCAATATCATCCACCGTCACCCCGCAAGCCTCCTTCAAAGGGCGCGGATCAATGATGCACTCGTGCGCCACCCGCCCATTCGTATTCTTATACAGAACCGGGAAATGAGGGCTCAACCGCTTGGCAATGTAATTCGCCGACAAAATCGCCACTTCGGTCGCCTTCTGCAAACCCGCCCCGCCCATCATCAAGATATACACATACGAAATCGGCAAAATCGACGCCGAACCATACGGAGCCGCCGATACCGGACCCACCGGCGCCGTCCCCCCATCCACCACCGGATGCCCCGGCAGGAAAGGAGCCAGATGCGCCTTCACCCCAATCGGCCCCATGCCCGGCCCGCCCCCGCCGTGCGGAATACAGAACGTCTTATGCAGATTCAAATGCGAAACGTCCGCCCCATAATCCCCGGGTCGCGACAAGCCCACCTGCGCATTCATGTTCGCGCCGTCGAGGTAGACCTGCCCACCATGCCGATGCACAATGGCGCAAATCTCGCGGATCGCTTCTTCGAACACCCCATGCGTCGAAGGGTAAGTTACCATCACCGCCGCCAGATTCGCCGAGTACTTCTCGGCCTTAGCCGTCAAGTCCGCAATGTCCACATTCCCATCGGCGTCGCAACTTACGACCACCACTTCCATTCCCACCATATTTGCCGAAGCGGGATTCGTCCCATGCGCGGACGAAGGAATCAAACAAATGTTCCGATGCTTGTCTCCCTGGCTCAGGTGGTACCCGCGAATCGCCAACAGCCCCGCATACTCGCCCTGCGCCCCCGAATTCGGCTGCAGCGACACGGCGTCATACCCCGTAATCGTGCAAAGCTCCCGCTTCAGGTCCTCGAACATCACGTGGTAACCCGCCGCCTGCTCCACCGGCGCAAAGGGATGCAGCCCGCCAAACTCCGGCCAAGTCACCGGCGTCATCTCCGCGGTCGCATTCAGCTTCATCGTGCAGGAACCCAGCGGGATCATCGCCCGGTCCAGCGCTAAGTCCCGATCCGATAACTTCCGCATGTAACGCAGTAACTCGGTCTCGCTCCGATACTTATGGAACACCGGATGCGTCATAAACGCGCTCTCGCGCGGCAGAACGATCTCGGCTTCCACGGCCTCGCCCAGCGCTCCGCCAAACGCCGCCATGATGGCCGCGAGGGTTTCGGCGGTCGTCGTCTCGTCGACGGAAATGCCTAACGCATCCGTCCCCACCACCCGGAAGTTCATCTTCGCCGCCGCGCCCCGCGCGATGATCGCCGCCTGCTGTTCGCCCACGGTCACGGTCAACGTATCGAAGAACGTCCGGTTCCGCACCACAAATCCGGCCGCCCGCAAGCTGGCCGCCAACCGCGCCGCGGTCGCAAACACGGTGTTCGCGATGTGCGTCAACCCCTCCGGCCCATGGTAAACCGCGTACATCGAAGCCATCACGGACAGCAGCACCTGCGCCGTGCAGATGTTCGAAGTCGCCTTCTCGCGCCGAATATGCTGCTCCCGCGTCTGTAGCGCCAATCGCAGAGCCGGGTTCCCCCGCGAGTCGATCGAAACGCCGATCAGCCGCCCCGGAATGTTCCGCTTGTAAGCGTCCTTCACCGCCATGTAAGCCGCGTGCGGCCCGCCGTATCCCATCGGCACGCCGAACCGCTGCGTCGAGCCAATCGCGATATCCGCCCCCATCTCCCCGGGCGGCACAAGCAATGTCAACGCCAGCGGATCCGCCGCGAAAATCGCGATGCCCTTCTGCGCATGAACGGCCTCCACGGCCCCCCGCAAATCCCGAATCTCGCCATGCGACGCCGGGTACTGGAAGATCGCTCCGAACACGTCCGCCCCCGCCAACTCCGTCAGGGGATCGCCCACGACCAGTTCCCAACCCAACGGCTCGCTCCGCGTTTTCAACAAAGCGAGCGTCTGCGGATGCACCTCCGCATCCACAAAGAACCGCGTCGAGCTCGACCCGGCCACTCGCTTCGCCAATGCCATCGCCTCGGCCGCCGCCGTCGCTTCATCCAGCAGCGAAGCGTTCGCCACGTCCAACCCCGTCAAGTCGCAAACCATCGTCTGATAGTTCAGCAGCGCTTCCAACCGGCCCTGGCTAATCTCCGGCTGATACGGCGTATAGGCTGTGTACCACGCCGGATTCTCCAGAATGTTCCGCTGAATTACGCCGGGCAGAATCGTCCCGTGGTAACCCATTCCGATCAACGACGTGAACACCTGGTTCTGGTTCGCCAACTGGCGCATCCGGGCCAAAGCGGCGGTCTCGCTCAACGCCGGGCCAAAGCCCAATGGCTCCGCCTGCCGGATCGCGGCCGGTACGGTCTGCACAATCAACTCTTCCAAAGAGTCAACATCCACCGCCGCGAGCATCGTCGCCAGCTCCACGGGACCCGGTCCAATGTGCCGCCGCGCAAAATCCGTCGCCGGGCTAGCTATCGTCTTCGTCGCTTTTATCGTCTGCATCGTTAGTCCTTTATTAGCACTCTGGAACATTCACGGCCAACCCGCCGCGCGAGGTCTCTTTATACTTCGAACCCATATCCGCGCCGGTCTGGCGCATCGTCTCAATCACCTGATCCAAGCTCACCCGGTGCGTCCCGTCGCCCAGCAGCGCCAGGGACGAAGCCTGCATCGCCTTCACCGCCCCGAACGCATTCCGCTCGATGCAGGGAATCTGCACCAACCCGCCTACCGGGTCACACGTCATGCCGAGATGGTGCTCTATAGCAATTTCCGCCGCGTTCTCCACCTGCTCATTCGTGCCGCCCAGCGCCGCGGTCAGCCCCGCCGCCGCCATCGCCGCCGCGGAACCCACTTCGCCCTGACAACCCACGTCGGCCCCGGCAAACGAAGCGTTCCGCTTGATGATGGCCCCAATCGCCGTAGCTGCCAACAGAAACGTTTCGATCCCTTCGTCCGTCGTCCCGCCGCAGTGCTCCCGGTAATAGCGCAGCACCGCCGGCACCACCCCCGCCGCTCCGTTCGTCGGAGCCGTCACCACCCGGCCCCCCGCCGCGTTCTCTTCGTTCACGGCAATCGCGTACACCGCCGCGTAGTCATTCACCGAATGCTTTCCCGGCCGCAACCGCGCATAGAGATCCTTCGCCCGCCGTTTCACCTGCAAGCTCCCCGGCAGAACGCCATCGCGGCTCAATCCCCGCTCGATGCAGCCCAACATCACCCCGCTGATCTTTTTGACTAAAGCCGCCACGTCCGCGCCGCGAGCCACCTCGTTCGCCCGCGCCACCCCCGCTACGGTCAACCCCGCTTCGGCCGCCATCGCTAATAGCTCCGCCGCCGAGCAATAAGGGAAGGGAACGGCCCCCTGGCTCGCCGCGACCTCGCCATCGCCTGCCCGCACCACGAACCCGCCCCCCACCGAATACCACACTTCGCTGGCCGCCCCGCAGGTAAACCGCATGGAGTTCGCCGGCCCCGGCATCGCCGTCAACTGGTCGAACACGATGTCCCGCGCCGGGTCAAACTCCTCCCCATTCGGCAACCGCTTCGTCGCTTGGATCTCTTCCCAAACCCGCTCCGCTTCGTCCGGACCCATCTCATCGGCTTGGTAACCCGACAGCCCCAACGCCACCGCTTTGTCGGTCGAATGTCCCCTCCCGGTCCAAGCTAACGACCCGTACAAGGTCACCCGAAAAGGCCCCGCGTGCCGCCCCGCGAAGTTGCCAGCGGCCTTCATCGGCCCCATGGTGTGCGATGACGAAGGCCCCAGGCCAATCTTAAACAGCTCAGCTAAGCCCACGGGAATATGTGACAAAGGACGGACCTCCCTTGCCCCATCTGTCGGTTCGCCTGAGAACGTTATTCCGTCGGCGGGCCTCTATAGCCACTTTCCAGATTGCGAACCCATCCGACGGTCCTTTTGCCTGAGAGTTTCCGGGGCGGTTGCTCCTTCGGCGTTGGCTCGCTGCCAATCTCTCCCGTCGTGGGCTTACACTTTAGCTTACCCCGAGTTGCCCGATACAATATAGGTCTACTTTGTCGACCACCGCTGTCATCGCCGAAAAACCGTCCGTGGCCCGCGACCTTGCCAAAGTCCTCGGCGCCAACCAGAAAGGCGATGGCTACCTCCATGGTGCCGGCTACATCGTCACCTGGGCCATCGGCCACCTCGTCTCCCTCGCCCAGCCTCACGAAATCCGCCCGGAATGGAAGCAATGGCGGCGCAATACCCTACCCATGCTTCCCGCCGAATGGCCCCTCGTCGTCTATGACAAAACGAAGGATCAGTTCGAAACCCTCCGCAAAATCATGAATTCGCCCAAGGTCGACCGCATCATCTGCGCCACCGACGCCGGCCGCGAAGGCGAACTCATCTTCCGCTACATCTACGACGCCGCCGAAACCCAAAAGCCCGTTGACCGCCTCTGGATCTCCTCCCTTACCCCCGACGCCATCCGCCAAGGCTTCGACCAAATCAAATCCGCCCACGACTACGACGGCCTCGGCAACGCCGCCCGCGGCCGCTCCCGCGCCGACTGGCTCGTCGGCATGAACCTCTCCCGCGCCTACTCCCTCGCCTACAACGAAGAGCTCTCCGTTGGCCGTGTCCAAACTCCCACGCTGGCCATGATCGTCG
>JBKJLJ010000611.1:0-4138 GCA_046597015.1 Bryobacteraceae bacterium | reverse complement strand
CACGGGCACGGGATGGGGATTTTGAAGCGGGCCGTGGCGGACTACTTGAAGAAGAGTCCGCACGTGACCACTTTTTATCCGGCGACGCCGGCCGAGGGTGGGACCGGCGCCACGATTGCGGAGTTGAAAGTTTAGAGGACGGCGAGGACGGCGGCGGCGTGTCCGGGGGGATCAACCTTCTCGAAGACATGGGTGATTTTGCCGTCGGGTCCTATGATGAAGGTGGTGCGGTCGATGCCCATGAAAGTTTCGCCGTCCTTCGTTTTTTCACTCCAAACGCCGTAGGCTTCGGCGCCGGCATGTTCGAAATCGGCGAGGAGAGAGAAGGGGAGGTCCAACTTCGTTTGGAACTTCAATTGGTCGTGGGCGACGTCGGGAGAGATGCCGATGATGACGGCGTTTTTAGTGGCGAAGTCGGGGGCGACGTAACGAAATTCGCGGCTTTCGAGCGTGCACCCGGGGGTATCGGCCTTGGGGTAAAAGTAGAGGACAACGGTTTTGCCGCGCAGGGCAGAGAGATTGAAGGGCTGGCCGGTTTCGTCGGTCAGGCTGAGATCGGGGGCATTGCTGCCAACTGTTAGGGGCATGAACGGAGGATGTGTTGGGGGGAGATTTTGCTCCAAGAATTCGGTAATTCTGGCGAGATCTTCTGGTTCGTCGATGTCGAACCAGGCGGGGCCGCGGGCGGTGGAGAGGCCGGCGGCGTGGCAGGCGGATTCGGTGTCTGTAAGGGTATGAGCGGTGGACCAGCGGACACCGGCGAACATATTGGGGTGGGTACGATGGGCGGCGATGGCCCAGTAGCCGCCGTCTTCGGTGGGGGCGAGGGTGACGTCGGCGGTGGTAGAGAGCATGGCTTGGATGTGGGCGTCGGGGACGGTGGGGGAGTCGGAGCCGAGGAGGAGCGCGGGGAGGCGGGGGGTGAGGGCGTGGAGCATGCGTTGGCCGAGGTCGCCGGGAGATTGGAGGGCGAACGAAACGTTTGGGGTATTGAAATCGTCTGTGAGAGTGTCGAGGTGGAGTTCGCATTCCGAAAACTTCGGAAGGCGGGCGAGCATCGTATGGACGAAGAGTTTGTGGAGTTCGGCTGCTTGTTGCGGGCCGATTCCAGCGGCGAGACGAGTTTTGACACGGCCTGGCACCGGAGCCTTCGCGAAGAGCAAGATGACGGGAGGCATGGGCAGATTGTAGAATAGCGGTTTAGACCGAGTGAGGAGTTTGGATATCCATGACTATCAGTAAGCGCCTATTTGCCTTGACGATTCCGGCGATCCTAGTGGCAGGAGCGGCGATGGCCGCGGATGCCAAGAAGGGCCAGGAAGTATTTGAGAATTCGGCCTGTATGGGCTGTCACAACACGGATACGGACGAGAAGCGCGGGAATGCGCCGGCTCTGAAGGCCCTGTACAAGAAAGAAGGGATGACCGAGGCGAAGGTCGTCGATAAGATCAAGAAGGGTGGCAACGGGATGCCGCCTTATGAAGAGCAGTTGGAGAAGGATCAGTTTGCTGATCTTTTGGCGTATTTGAAGACGCTGTAGTCCTGGCAAATATTGGGGCGAGTTGACGTTAGGTCTGCTCGCCCGGTATTCTAGTAGATGTTCGCCCAACGCGACCCCATCGTCTAGCCCGGCCTAGGACACCGCCCTTTCACGGCGTCAACGAGGGTTCGAATCCCTCTGGGGTCGCCATACGATTTTGCATTCTAGCGGGGAGTTATCCTCGACTAGCGTGGAATCGTATAAGGGAACTGCTATTTTAGGGAGCAGTCCCGCGTTGAACCAGAGTCGAGGTGCTAGAAACCCGACGTCTTCGTGCTCGAAGTAGGCCTCCGAGGCAGTAAGCGGAGTAAAGCGAAGATACGCAACCGATCGAATAGCTGCCGTGTCGATAGTCTTGTCATTCTGAGAGATCGCATATGCGGACACTGAGGGTTTGCGCCAGCGGAATCGTTGGCCCTGTTTTGTGAGGATCAGGAGTTGCTCTGAGTCCGTAGGCTTCGCGTCCATGACACCCTGCCATGAACTTCGATTGCTGAAGACGGTGTCGTGGGAGTTCGCATCCGAGTGATCGGTTACTCGCAAAATCTGTGATCGTTGGATGACCTTTTGCTGGGCATTGTCGGGACGAATGGTGATCGAATCGTCATTGACGGAGATGGGTTCGCCCATGATGCAAGTCGCATCGTTTAGCGTGAAGGCGTAGCTTCGCTTCGTTGTGATTCGCTTGAGGACCGACCATCGCTCATTCCCATCTGCCGCTCTGATGCTGATCACCGTTGCTAGCGCCATGGATAGTAGCAAGTTGGATTGCACGATTTGATCGTCGCACATGCCACACGGTCGCCTACATTAAAAAAGTTGTATACACTCAAGGTCACGATGTGGTCTTGGGCTTTTTTATTTTTGGCGATTGTTCCTGACTTCGAGCGGGATGTAGCTCCGATTCTGGCAGCTCACTGCGCGGGTTGCCACGCAGGTACGGTGAAAGCGAGCGGGTTCTCGGTGGAGCAGTTGGAGTCCGTATTGGCCGGCGGGAAGAAGCACGGCAAGGCGGTGGTGGGCGGGCATCCGGAGCAGAGCGTGCTGATCCAGATGGTGAAAGGGTTGCTCGCCCCGCAAATGCCGATGGGGAAGGTGCTGGCCGAGAAGCACGTTGAGACCTTGGAGGCTTGGGTGAAGGCGCTGCCGAGTGATGCGCCGCCGGCAAAGACAACTTGGCGGTGGCCTTACGAGAAGCCGGTGAAACCGAAGGGGAGTTCGGTGGATGAGTTTGTGGTGGCGAAGTTGAAGGCGAAAGGGCTGGGGCTGGCTCCAGAGGCGGATCGGCGGACTTTGGCTCGACGGGCTTATTTTGACTTGATTGGATTGCCTCCGACGGCGGAGGAGACGGCAGCGTTTGTAGCAGAAGGGGATTTTCCTAAGCTGGTGGAGAAGTTGCTGGCGGATCCGCGGTATGGGGAACGGTGGGGTCGGCATTGGTTGGACTTGGCTCGCTATGGCGAGACGAGCGGCCTGGAAGGCGACGGGGCAATTGGGAACGCGTGGCGATACCGGGATTGGGTGGTGGAGGCGTTCAATCGGGATTTGCCGTACGACCAGTTCATCATTCAGCAGTTGGGCGGGGCGGACGAACATTCGAAGTCGCGGAATAACTACGCGCCGAATGTCCAGGGGCATGTGGCTTTGGGATTTTTGCGGTTGGCTCCGTGGGACCGGTCGAACTTGGTGGCGGATGAGGTGCGGGCAAACTATCTGGCCGAGGTGACGGCGGCTACGAGTTCGGTGTTTCTCGGGCTGACGGTGGGCTGTGCACGGTGCCATGACCATAAGTACGACCCGATTCCGCAGAAGGACTACTATCGCTGGCAGGCGTTTTTCAACACGGTGCAGGTGGAGAACGTGACGGTGCCGTATGCCGATGAGGAGTTCTCGGCTAAGGCGGCGGCGAAGATCAAGGAGATCGAGGCACGGCTGAAGGATGGGCCGGAGAAGGCGGCGCGGGACGCCTTTGAGAAGCAGATGCTGCCGCGGTTGATTGCCAAGCGGCGGGAGTTGGCAGTGGGGAAGACGTTGACGGATCTGCGGCTGGAGATGCGGCGGAAGGAGGCGAGCCAGTTTTCGAAGGCGGAACGGCGGAACTATGAGCTGGTGAGAGAGGACGCGGAGCGGACCGGGGACCCTGAGGAGAAGGACGCCTTGGACGCTCTGGAGAAGCAGTTGATGGGGCGGTTGCGGCTGGACCCGGCGCGTTTTGACGTGCTGGATGTGGACGATCTGCGGAAGGAGATGGGGAACCGGCAGTCGAAGGTGTTCAGCGAGGCGGAGCGGGATCAGCATGGGGAGTTGAGTGAGGCGCTGGAGGTTTGGCGGCGGCGTTTGGGCCGGTGGCAGCCGGTGGCGTTGACGGTGAAGAACGTGCCGGGGCCGCCGAACGGGCCGGCGATTGCGCCGGTGCGGGTGCTGCTGCGGGGGGACTATCGGCTGCCGGGGGAACCGGTGGAGGCGGGTTTTCCGACGGCGTTTACGGGGAAGGCGGAGCCGGCGGTGATGGAGATTGACCGGTATCGGCAGTTCCCGACGCGGGGGCATCGGTTGACGCTGGCGAAGTGGATTGCGAGTAAGGAGAATCCGCTGACG
>JBKJLJ010000585.1:0-3021 GCA_046597015.1 Bryobacteraceae bacterium | reverse complement strand
GAAGATCCAGCTGAGCTTGAAGCAGACACTGGGCGACCCATTTGGGGAGGCCGTGAAGAAGTATCCGGTGGGCTCGATTGTGGAAGCTCCGATCACGAGCATCCAGGCTTTTGGCGCCTTTGTGGACCTCGGCGACGGGGTGGATGGGATGATCCATATCGGCGATATGGTGAACGAGAAGCGGATCGACCACCCGAAGGACGTGGTGAAGGTGGCCGAGGTGGTCCGGGCGATCGTGCTGGAAGTGGACCAGGATCGGCGGCGGATCCGGTTGGGTTTGAAGCAGTTGCAGCCGACCAAGACGGACGACTTCATTGGCGAGCACAACGTGGGCGACACGCTGACGGCGCGAGTGGCCGATGTGCGGTCGAACCTTTTGAAGGTTGAGGTGGCGGAAGGCGTGCTGGGCGAATGCCGCTTGGCGGAAGAGAAGAAGGACGAGGCTGCGCCGGGAAAGAAGGCTTCCGGCGGCGGCGGTTCCGTGGACGTGAGCGCCTTGACGGCGATGCTGACGGCCAAGTGGAAGGAAGGCAAGGGCGGCGAGCCCGCGCCGAAGACTTCCAACACGATCAAGATTGGCCAGGTGCGGAGCTTCCGGATCACCAATTTGGATGTGGCGGCCAAGAAGATCACGCTCGAACTGATCGGCTAGGATTCGATTTTTGGGCAGAGCTTCGCCGTACCGGTGAAGTTCTGCGCCTTTCGGATCGCCTGGAAACCGGGCCAAGGTCCCGATTTGGGCTAGTAAGGCGGCTCCGGCTGGTCCGAAAAGGCGTTCCCTTCGACGCAGGAGCCGACGGCGCGGACTAACGGCTTGGCGGGACGCTCCTGAGCGAGGCTCCAGCTGGTTTCGAGTTGGCTTCGCTCGGTGGCTGATGTGGCTATTTCCTCTTTATTTTCAGCGACTTCGGCTGCGTCAGATTGTACGGGTTCACCCAGAGGACCGAAGTCGGGGCCGAGGTACTGCGTCCGGGGACGAACCGGTGGCTGGGGCAGCGGATTGAGCTTTCCGTACATGGTCAGCTCTCGGAGACTGGTACTGATAAGCCGGGCGAGGACTGCTTCCTGCCGTTCGAGCTGTTGGGGATACTTCGAATTGAGAGCCATGCGGGAGGCACCGATCAGATCGAGGTCTCCTACCAAGTTGGGAGTCATCCCGGGGTGCTCGATTTCGCGGACCTCGCTGAGGCAGCCTTCGATCTCCAGGGTTTGGAGTCGCGAATTGCGGAGCAAGCGCCACTGGGCATCGACGATGCGCTGGACGATGCCGACTTCGACGCGGTCCCGGGGAGCTAATCCGCGGCAGTATTCGGCGACCATGTTGCGATATTCGGTGGGGTCTTCGCCTGTCAGCAGAGCGATGCCGCAGCGATCGGTGTTATCCATGATGACGGTACGGCTGCCATTTTTCAGGCTGTTGATGCGTGATTTCATTTTCCCGGCTTCTGATTTGGGTCCGGTGCTTTTTTGGGCGTTTTGCCGGTTGATTTCGGCGCGACGGGCTTTGCGCTCTTCGTCGGTTGGTTCTTGGGACATGAGGAAACTCCTTTTGGAAATAGAAACGCCCCGCCTGGTAGCCAGGTCAGGGCGTGGTTGCTTTCGCGCTTTGATTCTACACCATGGGTTCCAAATTCCGGGGGGTGGGAGGAGGGTGAAAAGGGGGGGTAGGTAATTGAAAAGAAAGGAGTAAAAATAATTATGAATTACTTGTGACGGAATGGCGAAGGTGAGTGAAAAAGGATCAGTTGTCCCTTTTCTTCGACCAAGCAAGCAATGCAGCCGGCGTGATGATCCGAGCCGACTGATGTCGCTTCAGAACTAAAAGTGGCTGATCACCGGTAACCAGAAATTGGGCCTTGCCCGCTTCGGCCAGCGCGAGCAGGTAATTATCGTCGGGGTCGCCGTCCGGCGAGGGCCGGGTGAAGCCTGGCCCGAATCTTCGGGTAGCGGGTAACCCGCGCAACCTCTTCGATTTGTTCGGCCGCGGTGAGAACAGAGACCTTGCCGTAGAGCCATAATGCCATAATCTCGGCGGATGGGGACGCGGGTGAGAGGAGCGCACTCAGGAGAACATTGGTATCGAGGACCAGCCGAATCATTTCGGGGTGTGGTCTGGCCGGGCTCGACGTTTTTCTTTGCGGACAGTCTGGATGGCTTCGTTGATCATCCCGTCGAGTTCGTCAGCGGGAACTCCGGCGAATGCCTCACGGGCCTCGCCAACCGTCTGATGGAACAAACGCCACTTGACGGCCTCCTCGATGAACTGGGAGTGGGGAGGGCTAAATCGGTGCCGGTGGACCAACTGATGGTCAGCCGGGTGACTGTATGTTCGGCCATGGAGCTCCTCGGCGGATAGTCGTATATCCATTTATCAGTATATCCGTACGGCCTGTTTCGCGGATATAAGTTGGCAGGGAACGACTTTTGGGCCCAAATTCCACTCTTGGTCGTGGATGATTCTGGGGTCAGTAGCATTCCGATGCATCGGGAATCCGACAGTTTTCCTAGTGACACTGTGTTAGTCGGCGCGATACCGAGTTGATTGGAGTGCCGTACTTTTCCCGGGGGACTAAGACGTACAATAAGCTTTCCGTGCCCCCCGCCCTCATCCTCGCCGACGATGCCACTGGTGCGCTCGAATGCGCCTCGCTGCTCGCCCTCTTCCTTCCTGAATCCTTCCAGATTCACGACACCCAAACCCGTCCCCTCTCCCCCGCTGAAGCCGCCGCTACAATCAGCCAACTCGCCGCCCCCGGCCAACCGCTCTATAAAAAAACAGACTCCGCGCTCCGTGGCAATATCTCCGCCGAACTCCTCGCCCTGCTCCCCCGCACCGTCGTCTACATCCCCGCCTACCCCAACCTCGGCCGTACCGTCGTCAATGGCCAGCTCCTGATTCACGGCGTCCCTATCCACGAAACCGACTTTGCCAACGACCCGCACCATCCCATCACGTCCTCCCAACTCGCCGATCTCTTTCCGCAGTCCATCGCCATCCCCCACCCCTCCGCCCTCGCCGCC
>JBKJLJ010000485.1:0-3744 GCA_046597015.1 Bryobacteraceae bacterium | reverse complement strand
GTCTCGGGCAGGAGGCCGGTAAAGAGTCGCTCCTCACCCGTGAGGCGGGCGAGGGCTCCCGAGAGGGCACCCTTGACGACTTCTTCATCGGCGAGCCAAGCGGCGGGGGAGAGCTCGGCATGGCTGGAGATGGTTTGGACGAAGGCGAGCTTGTCTTCCGTCTTGCCGAAGATGCGGAGGACGGCGGCGTAGGCGGTGACGTCGTCGTAGGTGCCGTCGGCGCAGGTGATTTTGCGGGGCGTGGGTTTGACAACATCCCGAAACGCCTTCGCCCCCAGTTGGGCGTCGAGTTGGGTAAGGGCGAAGATGGCTCGGGTTTCCAGCGAAAGACGGTCGAGGGCCACCTCGTCGGCTTTGGCCGGGCCCAAGCCGGGAATGGGGACGCGGCGCACGGGATCCTTCGCTAGGCGGGCGAGTTCGTGGGCGCGCGCGATGATTTTTTTCTGGGCGGGGAGGCCGGCGATTCGGCCCTTTTCGATGAGGCGGAGGAGAGCGTCGGCCCCGAGTTCGGGGGCGACTTGGTCGGCCAGACCCGTGATCTGGGCAACGGGGTCGGCGGCGTAGAGTGCCGCAACGGAGAGAAGAATCCAGATTCGATGCATGCGGTTAGAGTTCCTGATACTGCAGTTGAAAGAGCTTCCAGTAGAGGCCGCGTTGCTGGATGAGTTCGGTATGGGAGCCGGCTTCGCGGAGTTGGCCCTTGTGGAAGGCGAAGATGCGGTCTGCGTTCTGGATGGTGGAAAGGCGGTGGGCGATGGAGATGGACGTGCGTCCGCGGAGGAGATGTTTTTGCGCGTCGCGGATGAGCAGCTCGGTGTCGGTTTCGACGCTGGAGGTGGCTTCGTCGAGGATTAGGATTTTGGGTTCGTGGACGAGAGCACGGGCGAAGCTGACGAGCTGTTTTTGGCCGGTAGAGAGGTTGGAGCCGCGCTCGAGAATCGGCTCTTCGAAGCGGTTCGGCAACTTCTCGATAAAGTCGAGCAGGTTGACTTGCGCCGCGGCGGCGGTGAGCTTGGCTTCGTCGATGCCGGGGGTGTCGAGACTGATGTTGGAGCCGATGGTGCCGGTGAACAGGTAAGGATCTTGCAGCACGATGGCGAACCGGCTGCGGAGGGCAAGGGGATCAAACTGCTGGATGTTGACGCCGCCAATCGAGATGCGGCCGCGTTGCACGTCGTAGAAGCGCAGGAGAAGGTTCGTGATCGTGGTTTTGCCGGCGCCGGTGTGCCCGACGATGGCGATCGCTTCCCCGGGGGCGATGGAGAAACTGACATCGCGCAGGACCCAATCTTCAGCGGTGTAGGCGAACCACACGTTATGGAACTCGATGGTAAGGTCTTCGGGGACGGGAACCGGGTGGGCCGGCGCGGCAATCGTAGGGACGGTGTCGAGTAGTTCGAAGATGCGTTCGCTGGCGGTGGTGGCGGACTGGAGGATATTGTATTTTTCGCTCAGGTCCTGGATCGGGCGGAAGAAGCGGAGGGCAAACTGGAAGAAGGCGATGAGGACGCCGAGGGAGAGGCCGCCCCGGGGGACTTGCCAACCGCCATAGACGAGAAGAGCGGCGAAAGCCAGCATGCTGAGGAATTCGACGACGGGGTAGAACCAGCCGTAGGCGAAGACGCTTTGTTTGAAAGCGACCATGTGCTCGCGGTTGATTTCGGCGAAATCCCGGCGGGCGGCCTCCTCTCGATTGAAGGCTTGGAGGACCGCGATGCCGCTGACATGTTCGCTAAGGAAGGCGTTGATGCGGGCAACGGCGAGGCGAATGCGGCGGTAGCTGGCCGAGACCTGCGCCCGGAACTCCATGGTGGCCCAATAGACAAGGGGGGTTACGGCGAGAAGGATGGCCGTGAGGCCGGGGCTCATCCAGAGCAGAACGCCGAGCAACCATGTGAGCATAATGGCGTCGCCGAGTATAGCCACGAGGCCGGAGCTGAAGAGTTCGTTCAGGGTGTCGACATCACTCGTCACGCGGGTGACCAGTCGCCCGACGGGGTGTTTGTCGAAGTAAGCGATGTCCAGCCGGTGGAGTTGCGCCATCAGGTCGCGGCGGAGGGCGAACATGGCTCGCTGGCCGGTCCACTGCATCAGAAGGGCCTGGCCGAACTCGGCGAGAAGGATAAGGACTGAGACGCCCAGCAGGAGGAGCGAAAGTTGCGAGATGCCTTCCCAGGCGCCGGGGGCTCGCTGGACCAGGTAGCGGTCTATCGCGATCGCCGTTAGAACGGGGCCGACAGATTCGAGCAGGGAGTGAATTGTGAGCAGGACAACTGTGGCCGCGACCTGCTTCCGGTATGGCTTGACGTAGAACGCCAAGCGGCGCAGCAGCCGCCCATCATAAAGTTTGCCCTGAACTTGCTCTTGCTCCACCCCTACCAGTTTACTTTGTGCCAACCTGGAAGTTGATGGATGGAGTAATCGTGGTGGATAAGCCCACCGAATGGACGTCGCACGACGTGGTGGGCAAGATGCGACGGTTGGCGCAGACCAAGCGGGTGGGCCACTTGGGGACTCTAGACCCCATGGCCACCGGGGTGTTGCCGCTCGTGCTGAACCGGGCGACGCGGCTGGCGCAGTTTTTTACGCATGCGGATAAGGTCTACGAAGCCACCATTCGGTTCGGCTTTGCGACCAATTCCTATGATGCGGACGGAGAGGCGACGACCGAGGCGGTGGCGGTGAACCTGGACGCCGCGATTCTGGAGCGGGCGCTCGAAGGGTTTCGGGGAGACATTATCCAGATGCCGCCCGCGGTTTCGGCGAAGAAGATCAACGGGGTGCCCGCCTATAAGTTGGAGCGGCAGGGTAAGCCGGTAGAGTTGAAAGCGGTACCCGTGACGATCTACGAACTTGCTCTGTTGGCTTGCGAGGGCGATTCGGCGCGGGTGCGCGTGCATAGCTCAACGGGGACCTACATTCGGAGCCTTGCGCACGATCTAGGGGTGTTATTGGGGTGTGGGGCGCATCTGTCGGCGCTGCGGCGGACCCGGGCCGGGATTTTTACCCTTGGCCAAGCGAAGACGTTAGAGGAGCTAGCGGACCCGGCGACGCTAGCCGAGGCGATGGTTCCGGCGATTGACTTGTTGCCGGAGTTTCCGCGGGAACGAGTGGACGAGGTGACAGCTGGGTTCATCCGGCAGGGACGGGATTTTCGAGTGAACCCGTTTCGAGTGGAGCAGGGGGCGCGGTACGTCCGGGCCGTCGACGGGGCGGGGGAGTTGGTCGCGATTGGAGAAATCGTGTTGCCGAATCTGTATCACCCGATGGTGGTTTTGTAACGCCGAAGATATTTTGAACGACGGCGGCGTTGCCTTCGTAAAGCAGAGTTATGCGTTTCCTTCTTTTGCTAACCCCTTTGCTTTTGCTGGGCGGATGCTTTTCGCACCGATCGGCCGACCGAATCGCGGAACGAATGGAACGGGTGGGAGACCGGCTGGATGAGATGGGTGAGCGGCTGGAGCGCGAGGCTGAGCGCCAAGGGAAGAAAGTAGAGCGCCGGGCGGAGGAGATCGAACGCCGGGTGACGCGCCACACTCGGGACCTGGAACGGAAGGCAGAACGGATCGAAGAGGCGATGAGACGGTTAGAACGGGATCTGGATCGGATTACCCGTTAGCTCGATGGGTCGCTTGTAACAAATCGGTGGCCAGATCCATCTGTCCAATATGAAGATCATCCTAGTTCCGATGGCGGCTCTGGCTCTCCTGCTCACGGGATGTGCGGAGGATAACGATACGCGCG